>JANLTS010000489.1:0-5669 GCA_031363045.1 Hyphomicrobiales bacterium | reverse complement strand
CACGACAAGTTCAGGCAGGCCTGACGTGGGAATTCCGAAGCCGATCAAGTACAGCGTTACGATGGCTGGTAGCCCGCGGAAGATGTCGCAGTATAAAATGGCGAGGGCACGGATCGGCTGGCCTGCTTTACCTGGCATCAGGCGTGCGAGGGCCACAATCAGCCCCCACACCAACACTAGGATCTCCGCTACCACAAAGATGAAGATGTTGACGGAGAGAAATTGCTTGGTGACCAGCCACCACTTGTCGATCATCAAAGGCAGCAGGAAGAATGTCTTGCCCACGGCAATATTGTTCATCAACACGAAGCTGCAAAACCCAAGTGCGATCATCGCAAAAGAGCCCCAACCGATGGTCAGCCAGGCTTGTTCGCGCGCAGTCGCAGCCTGGATGCGGGCTTCGACGACGTTGCCCGCGGCCCGGGCCGACCTGGCGAGGTTCGCGGCCTTCAACGCTCGGAGTGCCGGCCAAAAAAGCACCGCGGTGGCGGCGATGATCAGCCAGAACAAGCCCTGCCAAACCGGATGCATCACGCCAAGGCTATCGAATGCCTGGCGCACGAGCTTCGTGGCGCTGAAAGCGCCCAGCAGGCAGAGCATAACGAACAGCAAGGCTGCCACAGTCACGCCATCTGCGCGATGCCGGACGGTTGGAAGAGATTGCACTGTCACGGGAGATCGGCTCCCTTCACCAAAATGAAGGGAGCAGCGCCGTTATCACGGATTGAAATACGGAACCGTTGCCGGGTCCTTGCCCCAGGCGGCTGCAAGATACTTGGCTCCAAGCTTGGCCATGGTGCCATCATCGATCATCGATTGGATGATCTTGTCGATCGCCGCATTGTTGGCATTGCCTTTCGGATAAATGGCGCCATAGGCTTCACCTGTCTTGTATTGTCCGACGACGACGACCTTGTCGCCATTGGCGGCTTGTTCCGCCAGAACAATGGCCGTATCGGTCATCGCGGCATCGATCTGCCCGGCCCGAAGCGCCGTAAACATGTCTCCTTGATCGGGATAGACTTGAACATCCGTCAGGCCCAACGTGCCTTGGGCAAAGGCCGCACCCGTCGTCGCCTGCTGTACGCCAACCTTGGCCGACTTGATGGACTTTTCGTCAACCGGTGCGTCTGTCCGCGAAATGACACCGATATCCGAATTGAAATAGGAAACAGAGAAATCATGCACTTTCTTGCGCTCGTCGGTGATCGAAATCTCTGACATCGCAAGGTCGAAGCCTTCAGTTTGCCCGGCGATCAAGGCATCCCATCCGACATTCATGACTTCCAACTTGTCATAGCCTGCACGCCAGGCAATTTCGGCCGCCATGCAGTATTCCATGCCGTCCTTGATTGATTCGGGCGTGTCGCCATTCCACCAGATCGGTGCTGGCAACGAAACCGCGACCGTCAATTGCCCGGCCTTGGCTGGATTGGCGATGGCGAGCGAGCCTTTTTCGCCGCTCACTTCACAGTTGCCGATCATGTTGGCGGCCGCAGCAGGCGTTGCCAACGCCAGGAAAGCGGCGGCAGCTAGCAATATGCGTTTCGATATCATTGAGTCGTTCCTCTTATTGTCTTGGTGTCATAAAGTTGCAAATACACTGGAAATTCAGTTTGAGAGCAAGATTTTTCGATGAGCGCGTTGGGCATTGATTTCGGCACGACAAATACCGTCATGGCCGTTCCGGGGCCAGATGGACAGGCTCAGGTGCATCGGTTTGTTGATAGCGATGATTCACTTGATGCCATACGGACCACTCTGTCGTACCGGCGCAACCAGAAGCGGGGTGGACCTCCGATTGCCGAGGCAGGTCCATGGGCGATCCGGGATTTCATCGATTCGCCTGAGGACACCCGGTTTCTGCAGTCGTTCAAGTCTTTCGCTGCCAGTCCATCCTTCACCGACACTGCTATTTTCACAAGACGATTTACCTTCGAAGATTTGATGAGCGCCTACCTGGCACGGGTCATGGAATGGGGCAAGATCGGGAGACTTCCACATCGCCTGGTGATCGGCCGGCCCGTGACCTTTGCCGGGCAAAGCCCCAGCAACACTCTGGCTCACCAACGTTATGGCTCAGCGCTGAGGTCACTGGGATTCGAGGATATTCACTTTGTGCTCGAACCCGTGGCGGCTGCTCTGTACTACGCCCGCAACCTCAGCAGCGATGCGGTTGTACTGGTTGGGGACTTCGGCGGCGGCACCAGCGACTTCTCGATCCTGCGCTTTAAAGTATCGGGAAAAGGTCTTGCCGCAGTGGCCCTAAGCCATAGCGGCATTGGCATTGCCGGCGACAGTTTTGACTACCGGATCATTGACCATGCCGTCTCACCGCTGCTTGGAAAATATGCCACCTATCGCAGCTGGGGCAAGACGCTGCCTGTGCCGGTCCATTATTTTTCAAGCTTTTCGCGCTGGAATGAACTCTGCCTGATGCAACGGCCAGAAACACTGCGGGACCTGCGCGATCTGGCCAAGGCCAGCAACGAGCGGGATCAGTTGCAGTCTCTTATCCATCTCATCGAAGGCGGTGTGAGTTACGAATTGTACCGGGCGATTTCGCGCGCCAAGGCGGAGCTTTCGGTTCAACCAGAAACCAGATTCCAGTTCAAACTACCGGGCCTCGACATTGACAAGACCATTACCCGGTCTGACTTCGAATGCTGGATTGCCGAAGATCTGGAGAAAATCAGCGCAACTATCGATAGCGCTCTGGCCAAGGCTGGGCTTACAGCTGACAACATCGACCAGGTTTTTATAACTGGTGGAACCTCCTATGTGCCAGCCGTCCGGCGCCTGTTTGAACAGAGATTTTCGGCCGAGCGCATCAACACAGGTGAGCAGTTGCTGTCGATTGCCAAGGGCTTGGCGCTGGTGAGTACGGCCGAAGATATCGGCAGATGGTCGGTGAGCCCATGATCGTTGGCGTCAACGCGTTTTACAAATTTGTTAGTCTGCCGGATTTTGGATCCTATCAGAGGCCGTTGCGCGAACTCTGTGCCGGGCACAACATACGCGGCACGGTGCTGCTGGCACCCGAGGGCATCAATGGCACCATCGCCGGAGAAGTTGAGGCACTGGCGCAGGTCATGGCCACCATCAGAGGTTACGGCGTGTTCTCCGATCTTGAAAGCAAGGAGTCGACTACATACGCACTACCATTTGCGCGCCTCAAGGTGAGGTTGAAAAAAGAGATCGTTACTCTCGGAGTTACGGGCATCGATCCAACGCGGCAGGCCGGCGTATATGTTGAGCCGGAGGATTGGAACGCATTGATTTCCGATCCCGATGTTCTGGTCATCGACACGCGCAACAGTTTCGAGGTCGCAGCGGGAACATTCCAGAATGCGGTTGACCCGGGCACAAAAAGTTTCGGAGATTTCCCAGCATTTGTTCGGGATCACCTCAGCGGCGAAAAGCGGCGCAGGATCGCGATGTTTTGTACCGGTGGCATCCGCTGTGAAAAAGCCACAAGCTATCTTTTGAGAGAGGGCTTTGAAAGTGTCCATCACCTCAAGGGTGGCATCCTGAAATACCTTGAGACCATTGCTTCCGAGCGGAGTCTATGGCGAGGCTCATGCTTCGTCTTCGACGAACGCATTGGTCTTGGCCATGGCCTGACTGTTTCCGCAAAACCGGCGGATGAAAGCCGTGCCGAGCCGGCTCCGGTCGCCAGCAGCAACATGAACAACAGATAAATGCGATGCTCAGATTTGGTTCAGCCGCGAGCCTCTAGAAGGGTTGCATCAACGGTGATCACCACCGCCTAAGCAAACCAGGAAGGAACCACACCATGATCCGCAACACTCTCATCGCCGTCTCCGCTGCTGCCGCCATGGGTGTCGCCCTGGCTCCGGCGGCCCAGGCCAAGACCAACTTCGATTTCAACATCACGATCGGATCCCCCGGTTATCACGGCATCTACTTCTACGGTGACGATTGCTTCTACAAGAAGGTCAAGCACGTGAAGTGGAACAAGTGGCACACCAAGAAGACTGTGTGGTTCACCAAGAAGCTCGTCTGCTACTGAGTCTTTAATTATATCATACCTGGAGGTTCAACGTCCAAAATAGCCCCCTCTCGGGACGTGGGGCTTCAGGAGATGGAGACCGGCTTTGGCTCGCGCCATGGCCGGTCTTACCAGTGTTAGCCGGTCCAGCCGAGGCCGGTCGCCACGCAGTTCATGGTCATCAGCAGCGGCATCATCAGCTTTTCAGAATCATCGCCCTGCCGGGTTTGCTTGAGAAGCTGCACCTGCCAGCGATTTGATTGATCAACCATCGGCCGCACGCGCTCGAAACGCCGCTGCAGTCCTTCGAATCGCTCGCAGAGTTTCTTTTCGCCGGTGAGTTCGAGAATCGTCCGCGAGGTCCGATCATGCTCGTGCCGGATCAAAGCGAAGAGGCGTTCGGCAGCAATGCGATCCATCACCAATGCCGCATATTGTTCGGCCACCCGCATATCAGCCAGATAGAGCGACTTCTCCACTTCATCGACGGCAAGGCGGAAGCCGCGTGAACGGTTGAACATGTCACGCAATAGCCGCATGCCTTCGCCACCGCGCGGCACAAGGAAATCGTCAAAGGCATAGCCAAGGCCATACCAGCCGGTTAGCAGGTGGCGGTTCTGACTCCACGCAAATACCCAGGGAATGGCGCGCAGGTCGTTGATGCCCTTGGCGCCAAACCGCCTCGCGGGCCTTGATCCAAGCTTGAGGTTCGCCAGTTCCTCGACCGGTGAGGCCTGCTGGAAATAATTAATCAGCGCACTGTCCTCAGCGAGCTTGCGATAATGCCGGAAGGACGCTTGGGCAATCCATTCCACTGCCTTCTGGTGCTCGGCATTTATCTTGAGTTCCGGTTCGTCGATGGACTTCAGTGTGTGAACGAAGACACTTGCGGCAAGTGTCTCAAGATTGTTCTGCGCGGTGCCGCGATTGGCGAATTTCGAGGATACGACTTCACCCTGCTCGGTCACCCGCATCCGGCCACCGACGCTGCCGGCCGGCTGGGCCGCAATGGCGCGGCCCGTTGGCGCGCCACCACGGCTCACCGAACCGCCACGGCCATGGAAGAAGCTGATCTCCACGCCGGCCTCACGGCCAATGCGGATCAGGCGGCGTTGCGCCTCGAACAGTTCGAAGCTGGCACAGAAGAAGCCGCCGTCCTTGTTTGAGTCAGAATAGCCCAGCATGACTTCCTGACGTCCGCCAGAGTATGCCACCGATCCCTTCACCACCGGCGTTGCCAGCAACTCGGTCATGATGGCGGGAGCGGCTCTGAGATCATCGATGGTTTCGAACAGCGGCACGATGCGGATGCGGCAGATTTCGCGCGCCGTCTCATCGGCAAACAGTCCTGAGAACTTCGCCAGCAGATAGAGGCCTAACACATCGCTGGCATGCTGGGTCATCGACAGGATGAAAGTGCCGATCGCTTGCGGGTCTGGCCCGTCAACGGTTTTGAGAATGAGCTTGAGCAGGTCAAGCAGCTCTCGTCCCTCTTCCGACATGCCGCGGAACTGCGGCAGGAAGCCCAGTGGCTTCACAAGTTCGGTGTTGATCCAGGCCGACCATTGGGCAGTGCCTGGTTCGGGTGCCGGTTCGGCCGCCAGTGGATTGAGCTTGTGCCAGATTTCCTGCAGCACACGGTTGATAACTGTGGTGT
>JANLTS010000475.1:0-8918 GCA_031363045.1 Hyphomicrobiales bacterium | reverse complement strand
AATGGCCCGAAGGACGTGCGGATCAGGCGGTTCACCTGCAGGCCCAGATATTCGCAGATGCGCTTGACCTCGCGGTTCTTGCCTTCCTTGATGGCAATCGTCAGCCATTGATTGTCGCCCTTGGCACTCTCGAGCTTGGCTTCGATCGGGCCATATTTGACGCCTTCGATTTCAACACCATTGGCAATCTTGCCGAGCGCCGTCTCATCGATCTGGCCATAGGCGCGCACCCGGTAGCGCCTGATCCAGCCGGTGGCCGGCAGTTCGAGGAAGCGCGCCAGCTCGCCGTCATTGGTGAGCAGCAGCAGGCCTTCGGTGTTGATGTCGAGGCGGCCGATCGACAGCACGCGCGGCAATTGTTGGCGCAACTTGTCGAAAATTGTGGGGCGGCCTTCCGGATCGTGGTTGGAAACGACAAGGCCGCCCGGCTTGTGATAACGCCACAGCTTGGTCTCATCCTTCTGCGGCAATGGCTGGCCATCGACCGTGATCAGGTCTTTTGGCGTGACGTTGACGGCGGCAGAGGTGAGGGCGGCACCGTTGAGCTTGACCCGGCCTTCGCCGATCAGCCGCTCGGCATCGCGCCTTGAACAGATGCCTGCCCGCGCGATGACCTTGGCAATGCGTTCGCCCTCAAAGCCGCTCATCTTGACGTTTCACCCATGATTGCCTCATCTGGCACGATGCGACTGAAACTGCCAGAGCCAATGCTGCTTGCCTTCCACGAAGCCGAGGCCGCCGCTGCAAGGGGCGAGGTGCCGGTGGGTGCTGTCATCACCGGTAACAAAGGTGCCATTCTCGCCAGTGCCGGCAACCGCACACTGGAACTCAAAGACCCCACTGCCCATGCCGAGATGCTGGTGATCCGCGCTGCTGCCACCGTGCTCGACTCTGAGCGGCTGATTGACTGCGATCTCTATGTAACGCTGGAGCCCTGCGCCATGTGCGCCGGGGCGATTTCCTTTGCGCGCCTCAGGCGGCTGTATTTTGCCGCTGCCGACGAGAAGATGGGGGCCGTCGAACACGGTGGCCGCTTCTTCGCGCAAACAACCTGCCATCATCGCCCTGATGTCTACAGTGGCATCGGCGAAGAGCGGGCAAAAATACTCCTGAGGAAATTCTTCAAGACAAGGCGCTAACCCACTCGATTGATTCGCTTTTCAAGTTCGCGCTTCAACTGGTCCTTGGCCGGTTGCGCGGCCTTCAAAAGATCGCTGAGGCGAAAGAAATCGCCTGCTGAAAAATCATTGAGCTCCGGCTCGATGTGAATGTCGGGCCGCTGCGTGGCGCGTTTCAGCTCCGCCACCTGATGAAACATGATGAGCAGGGAGCCGACCGCGAGCTCCATGTTGCCGCGATGTTTCTTGGCGGGCGGCTTCGGCCTGCCGGTGACATCGATGGCCACGACTATGTCGCTGCCGTCGCGCACCCGGTCGGAAGGCACAGGATTGGTGATGCCGCCATCGACATAGGTATGGCCGTCATACTGTGGCCCGAGGATGACTCCGGGAATGGCGATCGATGCCGCCACCGCCTTGACCAGCGAACCAGTTTCGATGACGCGCTCGCACATGTCGTCAAAATCGGTGGTGATGACTTTGAAGGGGATCGGCAGGTCCTCGATGAGCTTCGGCAGCGTATCCGGAAGCACCAGGCTGGCGAGCGTTTCGCCTTGCAGATGCAGCGAACCGAAGCCGCGCATGGCAAGGAGTTCGAACAAGCCCGCACGGCCCATGACATAGCGCATGGCGCCGATGCGGTTGGCCAGCAGCATTTCGGCGCGCTCGCGGATGTCCCTGGCCGTCATGCCACCGGCATAGGCAGCGCCAATCAGTGAACCGATGGAACAGCCAGCGATGACCGATGGCTTGAGGCCCAGCTCGTCGAAAACTTCGAGCATTGGAATATGAGCCAATCCACGCGCACTGCCGCCACCCAAAGCCAGACCAATTTTGATCTCGCTCATGCCCCGGCCTTTCGTGCAAAATTCCAGGCGGTTTCAGCGAGCGGCCTCACCTGTGCGGCCATGGCGGCGGCATCGGCATTGGCGGCGGTGCCATCGCGCACCCGGCCCAAGATGCCCTGGAGGATGGCGGCCAAGCGGAAAAAATTATAGGCCATGTAGAAGTCGAACTGAGGGATGCCATCGCGCCCGGTGCGGCGGCAGTAATCCGCGATATAGTCCGCAACGGCGGGAATGCCGGGATCGGCTTCATGGCCGATGAGCGAACCGACGCCGGCTCCTGAGTCTGACACCGGCATGAACCACTGCATCAGATGATAGGTGAAATCCGCCAGTGGATCGCCGATGGTCGCGAGCTCCCAGTCGAGCATCGCGACGATGCGGGGCTCAGTCTCATGCACGATGCAATTGTCGAGGCGGAAATCGCCATGGACGATGGTTGCACCGGAATCCGCCGGGCAGGTGGCGGGAAGCCAGGCGATGAGCTGGTCCATTTCGTGGACCGTTTCAGTTTGCGATGAGCGGTACTGCTCGCTCCAACGCTTGATCTGCCGCGCCATGTAGCCTTGCGGCTTGCCGAAGTCAGAGAGCCCGAGGCTGGCGGGATCAAGCCCATGCAGCCGGGCAATGGTGTCATTGAGCGAGGAAAACAGCGCGGCGCGATCAGGGCCGGAGAGGCCCGGCGCATGTGGTTGCCAGAACACCCGGCCTGGCGCATGCTCCATGATGTAAAAGGCCGACCCGATGATTGTGTCATCCGTACACAGATGAAGTGGGCGGGCAATGGGGAACGAGGCCTCGGCCAGCGCCAGTGTCACCCGGTATTCGCGCTCGATGGCATGGGCCGACGGCAGCAGCTTGCCGGAAGGTTTGCGGCGGAGAACATAACTGCCTCCCGGTGTCGTGAGCTTGTAGGTCGGGTTCGACTGCCCGCCCTTGAAACGCGCGGCGTCAAGCGGCCCGGCATAGTCATCGATATGTAAGGCGAGATAGGTGTTGAGCGCCGCCAACGGCAGGTCAGACGCCATCGTGCCGGAGAAGGCCTGCTGCCGGTTGATCATTGCCGTTGCTCGAGCGATGGGATGCATAAGGTATCCCTTACCACTGCTCTGCCATGGCATGAAAGGGCACGGACTTTCAGTACACAAACGAAGACCGGTCGATCATTCCTGATCGACCGGCAAGACGTCTGTGTTCGGCGCTATCGAAAGCGCCAGCTTACGGCCCGATAGAAGCAAGTTAAGCGAGAGCCGCCTTTGTCTTACGCCGGCGTCCAAGCGCGGCAAGGCCGCCAAGGCCACTGAGCAACAGCAAACCAGCGGCTGGCAGCGGAACTCCAGGGATCTCCTCAGGCTTGATGATGGCTGAATCGATGTAGTATTGATCCTTTAGTACATTTCCAAAGAAACCAAAATTCACCTGGGTGACATTGTTCCAAGTCATGCCAATCAGGGCGCCGAATGTCGTCTGGGCAAGCGCATTGCCGTTGATCGAGAACAGAAGTGTCCTGTCGTTCCCGATGATCCCATGTCCATCAGCGCGGAAGATCAAGTTAGAAAGGGTCTTGGCGCCATTGAAGAGGATCGACAAGGTCTCGCCGGTCGTCAGGTTGTCGTCGTTGCTTGGGTCGCATTGATTGGCTGAATCCAAGTCTTTGCACACTCCGAGCCCGGCATCTTCGTCAAAATAGGCAAAAGCGTCCGCCGTCCCGTTCTTTGCGATGAACTTCAGCGTTTCGCCGCCGAAATTTGCCGATGTCACCGGAACGCCGTTGACGACGCCGCGCTCAAAGCCAGTTGCCGGTGTTGCTTCATTAAAGAAATTCAGCGTCGCGGCGCTTGCGCCCGACACCATGAAGGCAAGCGCAAGCGCCGCCCCAGTCAGTTTTCCAAAACGGACCATCGTTAACTCCTCACAATGTGTGTATTTGATTGAATCCGCGGTGGATAAAGCGCCGCCAATCCATCTCGTGAAAATCAAGGCGATTCAGTGCAGAGGTTGGGAAAATTCCAATTTCGCCATCGTTGCTCCCTGATGATATCCTTCCGTCACTCAGGCCCGAGTTTCAAAAAGGATACAATACGCCCCATCTCAGGACACTTGTTAGTAGAGTATTAACTTTTGTCAATATTACGTTAGGTAAATTCAACGTCGGCGGGTGCGAGTTATTTTGCAGTTTTCGATGCCAGCAAAAACGGCAGAAGCGCTTGCAGAACGGTTTGCGGGTTTTCCTCTGCCATGAAGTGCCCGCTGGCGATCGCGTGACCTTCAGCTTCCGGGCACCACGCCTGCCAGGTTTTGAGCGGCGAGGCGGTTTCGCTTGGGATGCCGTGGTTGCCCCACAACACCAACGTGGGGCAGGCGATCTTGCGGCCCGCCGCGACGTCGGCACTATCGATGCTGAAGTCGATTGTCGCACCGGCGCGATAGTCATTGCAGGTGGCGTGGATGTGCTCCGGTGTGGCGTAGTGCAATCGGTATTCGGCCAAAGCACTCTCATCGAATGCCGACAGATTGCCAGCCGCCGTCCAACTTGCAATCGTGTAGTCGAGATAGCCGACCGGAGCTTTCTCGATCAGCATTTCGGGAAGCGGAAATGGCTGCGCGAGGAAGAGCCAGTGATAGGTCTTCATCGCCAATCGAACCGTGAAGTCTGTCCACATCGCATGGGTTGGCACGATATCGAGCACCGTGAGACTGCTGACTGTCTCGGGATGGTCGAGCGCCATGCGATAGGCAACGCGGGCGCCGCGATCATGGCCCACGACGGCATATTGGTGGTGGCCGAGCGAGGCCATCAGCGCGACGAGATCATTGGCCATTGCGCGCTTCGAATAGGCCAGGTTGGCGGCATCGTTCGGTGGGCACGACGAATAGCCATAGCCGCGTAAGTCCGGCATTACGCAGGTGAAATGCTGCATCAGATCGGGCGCAATCCTGTGCCACATCGCATGGGTCTGCGGGAAGCCGTGGATCAGCAGCAGTGGCGGGCCGGAGCCGCCGATGCGGGTATAGATTTCGGCCTCGCCCGTTTGGAAACGGATCTCGCGCGTGCCGGGGAACAAGTTGCTCATGGGCGGCAGGCTACACCTCCCAGTCAACCACCGCCAAGCCCTCAAACCCACCCTCGAGGGCCGCCACCACCAGCTTGCCGACCTTCTGGTGTTCGGGATGCGGCAGATAGGCATCGCGCGCCGCGGCATCGATGAAATCGACGGTAAAGCCGTGGGTGAAACCTTTCTGCAATCCTTCCGGGCTGTTGTCGGCACCGCAGGTGATGGACAAAATGCCCGGTATTTTTGTTTGCAGGCCCTTGAGGGCGGCGAACACGGCAGCAACGTCCGCACCTTCACGGAAGCGGCAGAGGATGGAATGACGGATCATGGTGTTTTCTCCTTTTCAATCGCACGCCAGCCGATGTCACGGCGGCAAAAACCTTCCGGCCAGTCGATGCGGTCGACAGCCGCATAGGCGCGGGCCTGCGCTTGACTGACGGTCTTGCCGCGCGCCGTGACATTGAGCACGCGGCCGCCATTGGCTGTGATCATGCCATTCCTGGCCGTCGTCCCGGCATGAAAAATTTCAACGCCTTCCATAGCGGCAGCACCTTCAAGACCGCGAATTTCCGTGCCCTTGAGTATGTCGCCCGGATAACCCCTGGCACACATCACCACTGTCAGCGCCACGTCCTCGAACCAGCGGGCACTCACCTTGTCCAGCGTGCCATCGCAGCAGGCGAGCAGCAGCGTGACCAGATCGTCCTTCAGCCGCAGCATCAGCACCTGCGTTTCGGGATCGCCGAAGCGGCAATTGTATTCGATGAGCTTTGGGCCATCCCGGGTGAGGATCAATCCGGCATATAACACACCCACATAGGGGTGCCCCAAATCGCTCAGTGCACGGAAGGTCGGATTGACGATGGTTTCGAGCTCTTCCTCGCACAGTGCCGGCGTCATGCAGGGGGCGGGCGAATAGGCACCCATGCCGCCGGTGTTGGGGCCGGTATCGCCTTCGCCCACCCGCTTGTGGTCCTGCGCGGTGGCCAGAGGCAATGCATTCTTGCCATCGGTGAGGACGAAGAAGCTGGCTTCCTCGCCCTCGAGGAACTCCTCGATGACGCATTCGGCACCGCCGAACTTGCCCGAGAAAATGTCATCCAATGCGGCGCGAGCCTCCGCCATGTCCATGGCGACGGTGACGCCCTTGCCCGCGGCCAGCCCATCCGCCTTGATGACAATCGGCACGCCTTGCGCTTCGAGGTAGGTCAGCGCCGGGGCCTTGCTGCTGAAGCGGTTATAGGCGGCGGTGGGAATGTTGTATTTGGCGCAGATGTCCTTTGTGAAACCCTTTGACCCTTCCAGCTGGGCGGCGAATTTTGTAGGACCAAAGACCTTGATGCCGGCGGCCTGAAGATCGTCCGCCAAGCCCACAACCAGCGGCGCTTCCGGTCCCACCACCACCAGACCGATGTTCTCGGTCTTGCAGAAGGCGATGACGGCGGCATGGTCCGTCACCTTCACATCCGCCAATCGCGCAATCTGGCCGATGCCGGGATTACCAGGTGCCACGAACAGCTTGTCGCAGAGCGGGCTGTTGACGATGGCCCAGGCCAGCGCATGCTCGCGGCCACCGGAACCGATGAGGAGGATGTTCATGCCAGAGCAATCCTTGTTAGGTCGATCCTTGCTTTTCGCCGCCTTGTCGCATTTGATGGCGCGGAATCAAAGCGCGGATTTTACAATGGCCACCATATGGGATCACGATCCCGAAACCGGCGAAATCATTGAGGACCAGAAGTCCAACACCGGGGAATACTCGGTGAGCGAGCTGTCGCAAGCACTGAAGCGCACACTGGAAGACACCTTCGGCCTGGTGCGGGTGCGGGGCGAAATCTCAGGCTTCCGGGGGCCGGTGGCGTCGGGTCATTGCTATTTCTCGATCAAGGACGAGGGCGCCAAGATCGACGCGGTGATCTGGCGTGGCAGCTTCAGCAGGCTGCGCGCGAAATTGCAGGAAGGGCTCGAGGTCATCGCCACCGGCAAGATCACCTCCTATCCGATGAAATCCGCCTATCAGATCGTCATCGAGAACATCGAGCCGGCGGGTGTGGGCGCGCTGATGGCGCTGTTGGAGGAAAGAAAGCGCAAGCTTACCGCTGAAGGCCTGTTCGATCCGGTGCGTAAAAAGCCCATTCCCTATCTGCCGCGCGTCATCGGCGTTGTCACCTCGCCAACGGGAGCGGTGATCCGCGACATCTTGCACCGGCTGAACGAGCGTTTTCCCCGCCATGTTCTGGTCTGGCCGGTGCGCGTGCAGGGCGAAACGTCGGCTGCCGAAGTGGCAGCAGCGATCGATGGCTTCAATCGCATGACGCTGAAACCCGATGTCATCATCGTGGCGAGGGGTGGCGGTTCGCTTGAAGACCTCTGGGGTTTCAACGAGGAAATCGTCGTGCGCGCCGTGGCCGCAAGCCTGATCCCGGTGATTTCAGCCGTTGGCCATGAGACCGATACGACGCTGATCGACTTTGCGTCCGATCTGCGGGCACCGACACCAACAGCGGCGGCCGAAAAGGCCGTGCCGGTGCGGGCCGAACTGCTGGCCGAAGTGGCGTCCTTGAGTGCCAGGCTGTCGGGCGGCATGCGCCGGGTGATGGACGAGCGCCGCACCCGGGTGAAATCAGCCGCCCGGGCACTGCCAAGACCCGAAGAGTTGCTGGGCCTCGCACGGCAGCGCTTCGACTCGGCTTCTGGCCGATTGGTGCAGGCGTTGAAAGCCAATACGCGTGAACATGGCGCCAGGCTGAACCGCGTGGCCCCGCGCCTGTCGCTGGCACCATTACGGGCGGTGATCGCCAACGAGCGCCGGTCGCTGGAAGTTTCCGCCCAGCGCGCCATCAGGGCCTTGGCACGGCTGGTCGAGTTCCGCCGCCAGCGTTTCGAGAATACGGTGAAACTGATGGAGTCGCTCTCCTACAAGTCTGCCCTCCGGCGCGGCTTTGCACTGGTGCGCGATGACAAGGGCCAACCCATCCACGCGGCAGCAAATGTGATGCAATGGCAGCCGCTCAGCATCGAATTTTCCGACGGTGAAGTGACAGTGCGCGAGGATAGCGCCAAGCAGGGGCGATTATTGTAGTCACGCCGAAGTGATTCCGGCGATCCTTGGCAATTGATGACTTCGGTCGTTACTTTGTCTACTTGGGGCCATGGTCATTCGGTCCAGATGGATATCCGCCGCCGTGCTTGCACTGCTGATCGCCGCCTCGGGTGCTGCGATTTATCGTTATTCTGACCAGATCCCGGAGCCCGTAAACCCCGTGCTCGCAAGTGATGGGCCGCGTGTGACATTGATGGATTTTGCGCAGCCTATTCCACTCTCGCCACTGCCCGCCGGCTGGTGGCATCGGGAATTCCTGTTCGTCAAACCAATGAGTATCTCATTTGTTACAGTGGCTGGCGTGCAGGCGTTGCGTTGCGAGACTTCGGCGTCAGGTTCGATCTTCGGCCGCTTTACCGATATCGACCTGTCGCGCTTCCCCAGACTTCGATGGTCATGGCTGGTTGAGGTTCCGGTTGTGGCGGATGAGCTGGAAACGGCCGCCGAAGGTGATGACCATCCGGCCCGCCTCCTGCTGGAATTCATCGACGCGGATTTGGTCCCGCATCATTTGGAACTGATCTGGAGCAACGGCGCGTTAAAGCCCGGAGTCTGGAAGTACATTGGCGATTTTCCACACTTTGTTGTCAGAGGTGGCGATGCCCGAACGAATGAGAGTTCGGGGATATGGTTCAATGAAGACGTCAACTTGCTTGAGGTCTACCGGACTGCCTTCAAACGCAGTGACAGTCCCCGTCTCAGCAACATTTCGATCTTCTGCGATACCGACAACACGGGTTCGAAGAGTGTCGCCTACTTCGGCAATATTGAGCTTTGGCAGTAACAGGCCGTCAGG
>JANLTS010000433.1:0-7369 GCA_031363045.1 Hyphomicrobiales bacterium | reverse complement strand
GTGCCCGACGGTGATCCTTACACCGATGGGGGAACTGGTGTGGGGCAAGCCCGAAACCGGCGATCCGATGAAGGCGAAAATTCCTGCCGGGCGATTCGGCAGGCCAATGGAAGTAGCCGATGCGATCTTGTTCCTCGCCTCGTCGGCTTCGGACATGATCTGTGGTCATGATCTGCTGGTCGATGGCGGGTTTACGGCGGTGTGAGTTCTCTCGCCCGTCACAGGAGAGGGAAGGAATTAGTAAGTGGCGCGGCCACCGCTCACGTCGAAGACGGCACCGGTTGAGAACGAGCACTCCTCGCTCGCCAGCCAGCACACGAGGTTTGCAACTTCCTTGACTTGCCCCAAGCGTCCCATCGGAATTTTCGACAGCATGAAATCGACGTGGCTCTGCGGAATCTGGTCGAAGATGGGTGTTCGCACGGCGGCGGGTGTTACGCTGTTGACGGTGATGCCGGTCTTGGCCAATTCCTTGGCGAGTGACTTGGTGAAGCCGATGACACCCGCCTTTGAAG
The DNA here is from genome assembly GCA_031363045.1 of Hyphomicrobiales bacterium. Lineage (GTDB taxonomy): Bacteria > Pseudomonadota > Alphaproteobacteria > Rhizobiales > Aestuariivirgaceae > Aestuariivirga. The sequence goes on along the minus strand of JANLTS010000433.1, from coordinate 6,854 downwards.
CCGAATAGGCCGAGGCGTTGGGATTGCCTTCCTTGCCGGCGATCGACGCGATGTTGACGATGCGGCCATAGTTTTGCGCCATCATGTGCGGCACCACCGCGCGGTTGGTGAAGAACGTGCCATTCAAGTTGATGGCGATGGTGCGGTGCCAGTCCTCAAGCTTCAGGTCCACGGCGGTGGCGGTGGGTCCGGCGATGCCGGCACTGTTGACCAGAATGTCGATGCCGCCCAGCTGCTTCACTGTTTCGGCCGCCGCCGCCATGACCGAGTCATAGTTCGAGATATCGGTCTTGATGCCGCCTTGCATGTCCCAGATGACGACCTTGCCGCCTTCGGCCTCAATGCGCTTGGCAACCGCCTCGCCGATGCCGGAGAGGCCACCCGTCACAACCGCGCGCCGTCCTGCGAATCTCATGATTTGATCTTCCAGTTCTTCATGGTGTTGAGCGTATCCGCGAAGGATATTATGCCGGCATCGGAGCCGAGGCCAGTGGCGACAAGCCCAGCCGAGGCCTGCGCAAAGCGCAGCGCTGTCTCTGTATCCATCTTGTGATGCAAGCTCGCGATAAAGCCGGCATCGAAGGCATCGCCGCAGCCAGTCGTGTCCACCACCTTGACGTCATAGGCGGGAGACTTGAGGCGCGTGCCATCCTTGTGGGCGTAGTAGGCGCCATCACCGCCCAGCGTGAAGACGCAGCATGTAGCACCCTTGTCGAGGTAGAAGCTGGCGCAATCCTCTGGCGTGTCCAGCCCGGCCATGTCCTTTGCTTCCTCGATCGATGGCATGAAATAGTCGATGTAAGGCAGCAGCGGTGCCACGATGGCGATGGTTTCGGCATTGGCGCCGATCAGATCGAACGTCACGATACGGCCCCGCCGCTTGGCTTCCTTCAGCAATATGACAGAGGCTGGGCCATCGAGCGCCTTCAGCAAGCCAGTGCCCCCTAGGTGAATGATCGGCGCATCGAAGACCTGATCGTACATGGTGGGTGCAACATCGAAGTGATCGGATGCACCGCGCACGTGGAGTGCTGGCCGGTCGCCATTGGGGCGGACGTTGAGGATCGTCGCCGAAGTTGGAATTCCCTTGAGCCGCTGCATTGCGCTGGTGTCGATGCTGTGCTTCTGCATCGTCATCAGCACCCAATCGGCTTTTTCATCGTCGCCCACGGCGCCCACAGCCAGGCTTTTCAAGCCAAGCTTTGCGGTGTCAACCACGGTGCCGCCTGCTGTGCCGGCCACCGTCAACCGGATTTCCTCGATGAAGTCGACGTTGCCGCGATCGGGAATGCGCGTGACGGGGCGGCCCAGCACATCGAGGATGTAGAGGCCGATGACAGAAACGTCATAACGCATGTTAGGCTTTCGTCTTGTTCATCACGCTGATGAGGCCCGCAAGCGCTGCCGCCACCACGGCGATGCCCCAGACCAGCGGCTGCATGTAGAAGACCGGCGTTGCCAGCTGGATTTTGCCCTGCTGGGTATCGGGGTTCGGCGGCTTCAGGAAGAACACGCCATAGAAGTGGGCCGCGGCAATCGCCACCAGCAGCACGATGCAGAAGATCATCGCCACCACCATGGCAATGGTGATGACGCTTCTCACCTTCACGCCCGGTTGGGCCAATGGCAGCAGATTGTTGATGAGGCCAGCCAGCACCACGACGACGCTGCCAATGGCAAACAGCGTAACGCTGAAGGGCTGGAAGATCAGGATCAGCGCGAAGATGCCCAGACCGATGATGAAGTATTCGAGCCGCAAGGCGCCTTCGCGCGTCATGCCCTGGTTGCCGGACCCGCTCATGCGCGCACCGCCCTTCCGTCTTCGCCAAAGAAATGCGTCTGCTTTGGGTCAGGCCGCAAGTGCATCGCCTCACCGATTTTGACTCGCATGTCACGTGGTACGACAACGCGAATGTCGCCACCAGCAGGCGTGCGGGCATGGATCAGTGTTTCGGCCCCCATCGGCTCGATCAGCTCAGCCTGCGCGGCAATCGTATCGCCGGACTTTTCGGACGTGGCGGTGAAGGCCCGCGGCCTGATGCCGACCATCACTTTCGATGGTTTCAGGCGAGACACCGCCGGATCGGCGGATATCTCGATGTCATTGCCAGCGAGACGGACCGACGCCTTGCCATTGGTGAAGCTTTTGAGATCGGCTTCGACCAGGTTCATCTGCGGCGTACCGATGAAGCTCGCCACGAAGACATTGACAGGCTTCGCGAAGACTTCGTGCGGCGTTCCCACCTGCTCGATCAGGCCATCACGCATGATGGCGATGCGGTTGGCCATGGTGAGGGCTTCAAGCTGGTCATGGGTGACGATGACCGTCGCTTTGGAAAGACCGGTCAAGACCTCCTTGATCTGGCCGCGCATCGAGTGGCGAAGTTCGACGTCGAGCCTCGACAGCGGCTCGTCAAAGAGGAAGCAATTGGGGTCACGGACGATGGCGCGGGCAACCGCGAGGCGCTGCTTCTCGCCCTCCGACACTTGCCCCGGCATACGATCCAGCACGTCGGTCAGATGCATGATTTTCGCCACGTTCATCACGCGCTTGTCGGCCTCGTCCTTCGACAGGCCTTCGTAGTGCAATGGCATGGCGATGTTCTGGCCGACGGTCAGGGCCGGATAGAGCGCGTAGAACTGGAACACCATGGCGATGTCGCGCTTCTGCGGGCTCAGGTCGTTCATGCGCTGTCCGGCGATGATGACGTCGCCCGATGTTGCACGCTCGAGACCGGCAATCATCCGCAGTGTCGTCGTCTTGCCGCAGCCCGAAGGCCCGAGAAGACAGACGACCTCGCCAGCAGCCACCGACAGATCGGCATCGCGCACGGCGGTGAAATCGCCGAAGCGCTTGGTGATTTTCTTGATTTCGATTGTCGACATATCAGCGCTTCACGGTTCCGAAGGTCACGCCGCGCAGCAGATGATCCTGCAGGAAGAACGTGACGAGGAAAACAGGGATGAGGAAGAGTGTTTCGATGGCCGCCAACAGCGTCCAGTCAGTGCCGCGGCCGCCCGAGGACACCGCCTGGTTCATGGCCACTGGGACAGTGCGCGTATCGGTGCCGGACAGAAGCAGGGCAAAGAGGAATTCGTTCCAGGTGAGGATGAGGCCAAAGACGAAGGTGGCGGCAAGCCCTGCGACCACCTGCGGCAGGCAGATCTTGAAGAACACCTTGATCTCGGAGGACCCGTCGATGCGGGCGGCGTCTTCAACATCGAGCGACAATTCGTCGAAGAAGCTCTTCATCATCCAAATGGTGAAGGCCAGGTTGAAGGCGGTATAGAGAAGAATGATGCCGATGTAGGAGCCGGAAAGCCCAACGGTGCGGAACATCAGGATGACTGGAATGATGACGACAATGGCGGGCAGCATGCGCGTCGTCAGGATGATGAAGAGATAGGTGTCGTTGCCCTTCAGCGGATAACGCGAAAAGCCGAAGGCGGCGAGCGTGCCAATCACCAGGGCCAGCATCACCGACACGGTGGCAATGGCGATCGAGTTGAAGAAGTAGCGATCGAAACCGGTATTTTCAGGCGCTCCACCCACCGTCATCGAGCGCGAGAAGACGGAGAAAAAATTGTCGAATGTCGGGGTGAAGACATAGGCCTCCGGTATCAGTCCGAATAACGAAGTCGGCGACAGGGTCGGCGGCACCGACAGCGCCAGGTCTTGTGGCTTGATGGCGGTGAAGATGATGAACAGCACGGGGATGAAATAGACGAATGACACGATGGCCACGAGCAAGGTGTAGCCCCAGCCGGCCTCGCCGACGCCGCTGGCCTTGCGAAAGCCCATCGCCTCCCAGATTGATACCTTGTCAGCCATGGATCAGTTCCCCTGGGTGCGGCGGTTAGCGAGATAGAGATAGAGGTTGGTCAACACGATCACCATGAAGAGCATGAGATAAGAAATTGCCGCCCCTTCGGAGGTCTTGTTCTGTTCGTTGGCGATGCGGATCAAGTGATAGGAAATCGTCATCGTGTCGTTGCCGCCCTTGGTGAGCAGGATCACCAGGTCGGCGATCTTGAATGCCTCGATGGTGCGGAACAGCAGGGCCAACATCAGAAGCCCGCGGATATAGGGGAAGGTGATGGTGGTGAACTGGCGCCAACCCGATACGCGGTCAATGGCGGCCGCCTCGTAGAGATATTTTGGCACGGAGACGAGACCGGCCAGCACCAACAGCATGACGAAGGGCGACCACATCCAGGCATCGGCAAAGACGATACCCGCGACGGCGCCAAACTTGTTGTCCATCAGGATGAATTGTTCGCCAGTAAGTTCGCCCATGACATAGCTGAGAATGCCGAATGTGGGGTCGTAGTAATAGGTGAAGAACACACCGGCTGCGACCACCGACAGCATCATCGGCGTCAGCACGAGAATGAGGAGGTATTTTCGCAGCGGGAACTGCTTGGCAAACAGCAATGCCAGCAGGAAGCCGATGACCATCTGGGCGGTTACCGTCAGGACGACGAACAGAGCGGTGTTCGTCAACGCGGCCCAATTGTCGCGGGCGGCAAGCTCGTTGGTGATGACTTTGATGTAGTTGTTGAGGCCGACGAAGCGGATCGTTTGCTGGTTCGACTGATAGGCGAAGAACGACAGGCCCAGCGACCACAGCAACGGGAAAATATTCATGACGAAGAGCACGGCGATGGCAGGTGCCACAAGCAGGCCACCGTAGTAACGGCGGCGGACGGCATTCATTACCGCGGCAACGGCGGCGATTGCCAACATGATGCCGGTGATCCAGAAAGCAAGACCAATTGGCAGAGCCGCAATTGCCACAGCAGGCACAACAACCGCCGCAATCAGCGCCAGCTTCCAGTTGTCAGGAGCGAGCGTCATCAGGCCCGGCGGTGTCGTGGTCGCGGTCGTCGCGGTCATCAGTGATTTTCTTCTTCAAGAGTGAGACGAAGGAGACGCGCGAGCGTAAACTCGCGCGTCTCCGGAAGGTGTTTTGTTTATTGAATCAGACCGGCTTCCTTGAGCAGGTTCTGCTGGAACTTGGCGACGTTATCGAGCGTCGTCTTGGCGTCCTGCTTGCCGGTGATGGCAAGGTCGAACTGGTCCTGCTGCTGGGTCAGGAGTTCGAAGAACTGCGGCACGTGCCAGACGTCCTTCTGCCAATCGAGCGAAGCGGCCCAGGCGCGGTTCCACGGACGATAGGTCACGTACTTCGGGTCGGTGAACACCGACTTCATGGCCGACTGGCCACCCGAGGCAGCGAACTGGTGCTGGATATCAGGCGACAGCCACCACTTCACGAAGCCCATGGCTTCGGTCAGCTGGGTCGGCGTCGTCCAGGTGGTCAGCACGAAGGGCTGGCCGCCGATGTTCGACCAGCGGACCATCTTGCCATCAGCGCCCATCGTTCCAGGAGCCATGCCGAAGACCAGCTTGTCGGAGACCTTGGAGGACTTCGGGTCGAGCGAGGCTTCGCCAAGACCGATCCAGTTGATGTTCATCGCGACCTTGCCTTCGCGGAACAGTTCGTCGGACTTGAAGATGTCCATGGTGCCGGTCTTGGCGACTGGCGGCATGTACTGGATGAGGCGCAGGTAATGCTCCAGCGCTCCGATGGCCTGTGGCGAGTTCACGACGCCTTCGGCCTGACCGGTCGGCTGCTTCGTCTCGTCCCAGACGCCGCCACCTTCCTGCCAGATGAAGCCGTTGATCTGCATCGACGAGAAGTCGTAGCCCTTGCCGGCCTGATAGGCGATGCCATAGAAATCGTCTTCAGCGGGCTTGCCGGCCAGCATGTCGCCCTTCTTACGCTGGAAGAACATGCCGACGTTCTCGAAATCGTCCCAGGTCATGGCGTCAAGTTCTTCGCCAGTGCAGGGCAGCTTCTTGTTGAACTTCGCCATGAAACCCTTTTGCTCTTCTTCATTGCAAAGGATGTCGGAGCGGGCGAAGTTCACCAGAACGTCGGGGAACTGCGGGAAGCCGTAATAATTCGGCGTCGAGTTCGGATAGGTCGAGTAGGCATTCAGCGGCGCTGGATGCATGTCGGCCATGGTCTTCTGCAGTTCCGGATCGGCGTCGATCAAGTCGTTCACCTTGCGGAAATAGCCGCCTTCAACGAAGGCACCAAGCCACTGCGAATCCGACACCGCGAAGTTATACTTCTGCTCGCCAGAGGTGAGCGAGGCATTGACGCGGGTATAGAAGTCCGGCCACGGAATGAAGTCGACTTCGAGCTTCACGGTGTTGCCGGTCTTGGACTTGTACTGCTCGTCGAACATCTTCTTCATGATGCGCGTCGGCGGCCAGTCGGGCACGGCCATGGTCAGGGTTACGTCTTCGGCCGACGCGTGCATCGCGCCGCCCGTCATCAAGAGAGTTGCAAAGCCTGCGGCTGTCGCAAGTCCCTTCATCTTCGTCATCACGGTCATCTGAGGTATCCTCCCGTTGTTAACCGCATTCACTTCAGGCCATCAGCGTCAGGTCATTGCCTGGCCGCTTGTGGCGCGGAAGACGTGGATTCTTTCCGGGTCGATCACGATCGATGCCGCGTCCCCCGGTTTCATGGAAATGGCAGTGGCCTCGGGCAGCACCATGCGCAGCACTTCGCTGCCGGTCTCGACCGAGACAATGGTGATGTCGCCCAGGGGCTCAAGAAGATGCACTTTTGATTTGATCGCCTTCTCGCCCTTGGCGGCAAGGCGGATATCGCTGGGGCGAATGCCGATCAGGGCCTTCTCGCCGGCATTGGCGGTATGGCGTTTCGGCGGCGCCATGATGCCGAGCGGCGTGTCGATGGATTTGGCGTCCTTGCCGATGGTCGCCTGGAGAATGTTCATGTGCGGCGAACCGATCTTGGTCGCGACATAGACATCGG
>JANLTS010000381.1:0-7323 GCA_031363045.1 Hyphomicrobiales bacterium | reverse complement strand
TTTGCCGCCGCCTTCCGATCCAGCGAATGTCCAATTCTTCCTGCCGATTGCCACCGGTTTCATGGCGCGCTCGACAGAGTTGTTGTCGAGTTCGAGGACACCGTTTTCCAAATATGGCCGGGCTTTTGGCAGGCGGCCAAGGGCATAGCGGATCGCCTGTGCCAGCGGGGATTTGCCGAATATCCTTGGCAACTGGATACGCAGCCATGCCTCCAGGTCGTCAAAGATCGGCTTGGCGTGTTCCTGACGCAGGACGACGCGCTCCTCCGGCGATTTGCCACGCGCCAGTTTTTCTACGGCATAGAGCTTGGCAATGCGTTTGATCGCCTCCTCGGCAATTGCCGAGCCTTGCGATTGCTGCACATCGACGAACTTGCGGCGGATATGCGCGAGGCAGGCCATCTCGGATGCCTTGCTCTCACCAAACAATCCGTTGAAGCCGGAATACCCGTCGGCATGGACCCAGCCCTTGTAGCCGGAGAGGTGGCCGGCCGGGTGGCCGCCTTTGCGGTCGATGGTGAACTGGTACCAGGCACATGGTGGTGCCTGCCCGTTCCACGGTCGCTCGTCCCGGACATAGGCCCAGGCCCGTGCTGTTCTGGTGCGTTTGCTTCCGGGGCTCAGCATCTTGACGGGGGTATCGTCGGCAAACAGCGCCGGACCTCGCCGCACATGGCGGCCAATGGCATCGGCCAGCGGCTCCAGCAGTGCCGTCGCCTTGCCCACCCAATCCGCCAGGGTCGAGCGCTCCAGATCAATACCCTCGCGCCCATAAATCTGGCTCCGGCGGTACAATGGCAGATGATCGCAATATTTACTGACCAGCACATGGGCCAGCAGCCCCGGTCCGGGGCGGCCCCGTTCAATCGGCCTTGATGGCATGGGGGCTTGCTGGATGTTCTCGCTACATGAACACGCCATGCGCGGGCGGACAATGCGATTGACGATGAAGCGGCCGGGGACATATTCCAGTTCTTCAGTGATATCCTCACCCAGATGCTTCAACCGGCCGCCACAGGCGCGGCAGGCATCGCCGGGCGACAATATTGTCTCGTTGCGTGGCAGATGGCCCGGCAAGGGTTGGCGCTTTGGATGCCTCGTCACCTTGTCTGGCTCGGGTGCTTCGGCAGCAGCATCTTCGACCAGCGTTTCAGCGTGTGCGCCTCACCAGTGATGGAGCCTCGCTGCAGCCGTTCCTGGCCAGCACCCTACCGCGCCAGGCGGTGCGATCGCCAAACCGCGCCACCACCGAAAAGCGCATGACGCGTTATGCCCCGCCACGTGCGGAGATCGAGGGCAATCTCGCGAGGTGGATTTCGGGGCTCAATGAACCCTGACATTGAAATCTTGCTCTACGCTCATCGGCAACTTCAACGCTTAGGACGGCGATAAGCAGCACATGGCAGCGCTCACCGCTGGTTCACAGGATGAAATCGCCCGCGATCAGGCTGGTAACGCCGATAAGGGCAATGGTCATTTCCGCTGTCGCCGCATTGCCGTCGGTATCGACGAACAGCGTGGCCTTGCCGGGTGACAACGCGTACCACACGCCATGGGCCGTCGCCGTGGTGCCGCCGAATAGGAAGGCGTCGTCGGCCCCTCCCGCAATGGCATCGATGGCGGAGAGGTCGATCCGGTCGCCGCCGGCCACGCCGCCGCCGTGGAAATCGTTGATCCGGTCGCCGCCATGGTTGATCAGCAGATAGCTGAACAGGTCACTGCCCGCGCCGCCTGTCAGGATGTCGTTTCCGCGGCCGCCAGCCAGAATGTCATTGCCGGAATTGCCATGCAGAACATCGTGGCCCATGCGGCCCCGCAACACGTCGTTGCCGTCACCACCCGCAAGCGCGTCGGCACCTTGCCAGCCGACCAGATTATCATCGCCCGAATTACCCTGCATCCGGTCGGCAAAACGGGTACCAAAAAAGTCATCCCCCAGACTGGTCCCGGACAAATCTACCGCTGCTTCGCGCGGGTCGAATATCTGGCTGCGGATGGCAGCGCCCGACCTGTCGCCGTTACTTACGCTCCAATCTGTCCAAGTCACCACGAACCGGCCATCAGCAAGCACAGCAATACTGCGATCGAATTGATTGCCATGGACTATCGTATTTACCAGAAACTCGGCGCCCGATCTTGTACCGTCGGCATCGAACACTTGCGCTCGGATAGCCCAGCCCGAATTGTCGCCACCGGTCTGGCTAAAATCGTCCCAAGCCACCAAGAACCGGCCATCGGCCAGCACAACGACCGTGCTGCCGACCTGATCGCCCGCCGTTGTGGTGTTGACCAGAAACTCGCTCCCCAGTTTCGAGCCATCGGCATCGAACACTTGCGCCCGGATTGCGTAACCCGATTTGTCACCGCCGGTCTGGCTGCCATCAGTCCAAACCGCCACAAGGCGGCCATCTTCAAGAGCAGTGAAGCTGGGGCTCGACTGGCCACCAGTCGTCGTAGTGTTGACCAGAAACTCGCCGCCGGACTTCGAGCCATCGGCATTGAACAACTGTGCCCGGGCGGCCAATGACGATCTATCTGCCCCGGTCTGGCTATAGTCGTTCCATGACACCACAAAGCGACCATCGCTCAAAGCTGCAATTGCTGGGTCGGCCTGCCAACCGACTGTTGTGGAGTTGACCAGAAATTGTGGTCCCAATGGCAAACCATTGGCATCGAACATTCTGGCCTGAACAGAGAAACCTGAATTATCGCCGGCGGTTTCGCTTTGATCTTGCCAGGCCACAACAAAACCACCCTCAGCCAATGCAGTGATCGTGGGGCGCCATTGGTCACTGTGCGTCACCGAGTTGACCAAGAACTCGTCACCTGATTTTGTGCCATCACCTTCGAAGATTTGCGCTCGAACCCCGGCTCCCGAAATGTCGTAACCGGTCCAAGCCACGACGAACCCGCCATCGGCGAGAGCGGTGATCGTTGGTGTGACCTGATCGCCGAGTGTTATTGTGTTGACCACGAACTCTGCCCCAGATGCGGAGCCATTGGCATTGAACACCTGCGCCCGGATGGCCCGGCCAGAGCTATCGTCACCGGTCTGACTGCCGTCCGCCCAAGTAACTACAAAGCGGCCATCGGCAAGGGCGGTAATCCTGGACTCGTTCTGATCAAGTTTCGTCGTCGTATTTACCAAAAACTCGCCGTGCCATTTCACCGGTGTGGACATCAATTGGTCCTCCTAACCTGATGGTCATGGTGGGTCGCCACCAGATCTTGGCCGACATCCACCGGATGACCGGTTTATTGAAAGATAATTCTGCGCAAACGGGCACCAGTTGCAAGGCAATCGCCGTTGAAATCGCCAGCCGAAGAGGCCGAGTCGCCGCTCTGGTTGGGATTTATTCCTTCGCCATAGATGCCATCCGTGCGACAACCATTGCGGCCGTTGAGGGTCGACAGATCGATATTGGCTGCGAACTGGGGCATGCGGGCTCTCCCGGGGGTTGAGACTGCGGCACGGCCAAGCACTGAGAATTGACCGGCATCCACCGGATGACCGGCCTGTCGGGACGAAGATTTGCGCAAACAGGCAGCATTGGCAAGCCCTGATCTTGCCCTGAACTTGGCCTGACCTGGGGAACTGGTATCGACGATTTCTCGCTAAATCGGCGTGACCGTGCCCAAGTCTATGCCCGTGTCCACATCAGCCGCCTTGCCCTTTGGCGAAGCGCGTTCCTCAGGCGCGGGAGCAGCTTCATCGGCGTCTACGTCACGATCCTGCACCGGGGCACTTGGCCCGTAGCGCGCTTCGATTGCGGTCTTCAATTCCGACTTGTCATAGCGCGAGGCGAGATGCCGCAACGGATCGGGCACAGCGCGAATAGGCACAAAGCCGGTATCCCTGGAGTAGAAGCCGAAGGTGTATTGCGGCAGCGCCAGGATGGCATTGGCGGTTGTCTGCATGCTGCCCGCCATCACCGCCGCATCCTTGCTGTATCCGGTGGCCACGATCTTGGTGGCGGTGTTCACCATCAGCGGATCGATGATGTTCTTCTCCTCGTTTTTGGCCTGGGAGACGCTCTGATGGGCAATGATCAGGCCGATGTTGGTTTTGCGTGCCTGCTCCAGAATGTCGGAGATCTTGCTGTCAAAATATTCGTGGGCTTCATCGACATACAGATAGACGGGCTTATAGGCGTGGCCGCGATTGCCGAAGCGCCGGTGTGAGGCCATGACGATCAAGGCAATGAACAAGCGGCCGAAGAAGGCGGAAGCGTCCTTGCCGAGCATGGGCAGGTTGGTATCGATGAGGATGAGCTTGCGGCTCTGCAGCTCCTCATACATGTCGACCTTGTTTTCGGTGGCCGAGAACAGGCGCCGAAAGGTCGGGTTGCGCAGCATGCTCTGCAGGCGGCGGCGGATGGCCTCGCGGCTGCGCTTGTATTCGTCGGCGCCGAAGTCTTTCTGGAAAAAGGCGCGGGTGTTGGCGTCAAACTGCTCGATCTGATCGCTGTAGGCGAGGTGGCCATCATCGGCCAGGAGATCGAAGAAGGTGAAGATGTTGCCGCCCGGAATGGTGATGACCAGCTGGATGGCATATTGGAAGATGGTCTTCTGCGGGTCTGAGAGCTGGGCGCCCATCATGCCTTCGAGCACGAAGCTGATCAGGTCGGCCGTGGTGTTGATCAGCCGCTCGCCATCCTCCGGCTGATCGCCGAACTGCGGCCGCCGGCTGATCCGTGACCGGCGTGCACTGCTGATCAATGGGAGGCCTATGAAAAGCGGGACGAGGCTTATCTGTGCGGCCTCATCGAGCGTCTGGGCGGGCTCTAGTCAGTTATAAAAAAACTCTATAATGTCATATACATACTAAAGAATTTGACTCGGCCATAATCCCACGAATACCATCAAAATTCGCGGTGATAAGGAAAACTCGTCATGAAGTTGTTTCCCTGTTCGGTGTTCCGTTGCGTCGCCTTCATTGTGATACTACTTGCCTTTGCATCATCTGGATTTGCAACAACACTGAATGAAGGTGACACTTTCACTTTCAACTTTGATGATGCAGCCATCCCTGGTTTTACATCGCCAGCTACTGCACTAGGTGTCACCTTTTATAATCAACGAAAAATCGACCTATTGGATACGGGAGAACGGGTCACATTTGATTTTTATGAAACTGAAGGCGGTGCGCTTTTGAAGTCCTATGATATTACTGTCGCGGGATTTACGGCTCCCGACGGTATTTCTTTTAACAATGGAACACTGTCTGAGCTTTCACCATTGGCAACGTTATGGGGCGGCATGAGCGATGGGCAGGGTTCAGTGGTCATTACAATGATCACAGGATCTTGGACTATCGAGAGCATTGCGGTTGGAGTTGACGATTCCGCAGGCAACAAGCTTGTGAGCTGCACCAACTACCTTGCCAGATGCCCCGAAGAAGGTGGCATAGAAGTGCCGGCTATCCCCGCCCCCGCTACATTTCCTCTGCTTGCTACAAGTCTTAGTGTTTTGGGGCTTATAAGCCGATACCGGAAACGTGGCCTTGATGCTCCTTAGAGTCCCTGTTTGTAGGTTGGCGCTGGAACCAGAGTTTAACCTGCCAACATGGTCGCGATACTCTTAGGATTATAGGGTTTCCCCCGTTCGTTGAGCTTGCCATCGGCGGCCAGTTCAGAAGCAATTGCCCGGAGGCTCATGGGCTACGGGCGTGCATGCGTTCTACTTGAGAGGCCGCAGGTACTTCGCCGCTACCAGCTCGCCAATCTGTTTGCCCATGGTATTTCGTATTCCGGTGGTATTCGGGTGACAGTGTCACCGGAACCTGATCGTTGGCGCGAATGCTACGGCTATTTATTAAGCTGACTGGCCACAGCACCGTATCCGCGCAACTTAAGAATCGTGGCCAACCCACAACTCGATTGTCCGTTGACTGACAATCCAAGATCGCTCTGGACCTGGCGAATGGCACTGGTGAAAATTGGCTGATCAAATGCGCCAAAAGATCCTGCCTGGTAACCCAGGCTCAACAATTGCTGCTGGGTGGCGGCGTCGGCATCGACTTTGCTGATGTACTCCGAAATTTCACGGAGGATTGGCACTGCTACGTTGGAGCATGGGGCATTTCGCTGTTTGCTTAAGCCATCTTGGCGAATGTCACAGCCTGGCTTTCCGCTCGCTCGATAGCCGCTGGTGATGGCAACGACGCGCCTGCTGTCTGAGCGTATGATTGGGGCTCCGGAGTCCCCGGGCATGGCCGCGCAATTGTGATAGAGGACGCCGCCCGGTATGCTGCCAACTGCCGTGGAAATCGTACACCCACGATCAACCATCTGCGAGCCCGACGAGTAGCCGATCGAGGAATAAGCCGCGTAATCATTGATCTCTTCGTCAAAGCGGGGATCGTTCACGGCGAGATATCCATAGGAGTAGCCAAGACATTCTTCGGTCGCGAGCAGGACCCAGTCATTTTGCGGCTTACGGAATTGCCTGTCGGGGCCGGTGTAGTCGCCCCAGATGACGGGCACGGCCCGGGTCTTCGGGTGGCTACCATCCGGCAAGGTGACCCCGGTCAATTCATAGGTTCCAGCCGTGGCGGAGGAAGGCGGCTTGAGAGCCGTCACATACCAGGGCCCGAAAACGACATGGAAGTTCGTCAGAATGGTGCAATCGCCGACTTGAAAACCCGTACCGGTCGAGCGCCCCTCCGGGAGATCGAACGCAATCCGGCCGACTGTTCGGAAGGCGGATGCCTTGCGGACAAGCGTATCAGCGGCCTGTGCTGAAAGTACTGGAATTGACCAGAACGATGCCAGCGTTAAGTACATGGCACCTACGAAACGGCAAAAAGCGTATGCACGCAAAGTCGCCTCCCTTGCTCCGGGAACTTGTTATTCTACGCTAAAGTTCCGGTCATTGCTATACGCTAGGCGATTTTTGCACCTGACGTCTGGAGTCCGGTAACGGCCAACGCCGCAAACTGGCGTGCAGTGATCATGAGGCCGAAACCACAGCTGACTGATAGCGAGCGTCCGGGGAACCCGCTCTGTCGAAGACGAACCCCGCGTGTTACGCTGCTGTTGCAGCGTAACTCCACGGCAGCAGCTCGTCGATCCTGGTAATCTTGTGGTCAGCGATCCTGCCAAGCACATCGGTGAGCCAGGCTTGTGGATCGACGCCGTTGAGCTTGGCGGTTTCGATCAGGGTATAGGCGATGGCCATGGATTTGCCGCCGCCTTCCGATCCAGCGAATGTCCAATTCTTCCTGCCGATTGCCACCGGTTTCATGGCGCGCTCGACAGAGTTGTTGTCGAGTTCGAGGACACCGTTTTCCAAATATGGCCGGGCTTTTGGCAGGCGGCCAAG
>JANLTS010000365.1:0-2542 GCA_031363045.1 Hyphomicrobiales bacterium | reverse complement strand
TCCCGCCTCCTGGTACTCCGATACATGCTCGATGGTTTCAAAACATACGATCAGATCGAATTTCCGCTCAGGACTGAAGGTACAGATGTTTCCGACAAGGTACTTTGCTTTGTCAGACCCATATTTGCGGTTTGCCACATCCACCTGTTTGGGCGAAATGTCGACGCCTACGTATTCACTGCAACCAGCTTCAATAAATATGGGGGCCGAATAACCAAGGCCACAGGCGATATCAAGTACTGACTTGCCATTTGCGAACCTGCGGCTAAATATATAGCGTTCCATATGGTCGGCTTCTATTCGGTCGCTAGATTGCCCTGGAACAAAGAACTCTCCGGTAAATTCAACGTCGCTATGGGAGGAATTAGGCACTGTCATGTCACTTGTCTGTTCCCGCATCATTCTAACACCTGTTGATGAATAGCCGCATTTCAGTTTTTACCCATCGGATGACCGGCCTTTCCAAATGAAACGCTGCGTGAGCTGGGGAACTGCGCAGTTCGCGGCAATGAGGTAGGCACTTCAAGTCAAATTAAACCAGTTCTACTTCTGAGTGTTACATTGGTTTGCGGCCGAAGTTTCTCTTTAACGCACTCTTGACTCGCCGCGTCCATCGGCCACCTGGAATCATTCCAAAATACGGCTTCACCAAGTCCCTCAACGCGGCCATGCCAGGATGATAGAAATCTTCCTGCCTGATCGTTCCATCAAATCTAACGCGGCTTGCACGATGGGAAATTGTTCTGACTGGAACGTGTGCAGCCAAAAGAGTGTGTTTTAAAAGTTTCTCTGAATGCATGGGTTGTCCGGTCGAGCGGCAGTATGAGTGAATTTTCTGGACACGCGATCCATAGGATTCGATGGCCTGCTTACCGACGCAAATTGCAAACCTGTCGTTAAAGCCACCGTGCGCCTGCCAATTTGGAAGTAGGACCTCTGAATCTGCCTTCTCAAGCGCGTCAACTATGAGTGTCTCCAGGCTATCATGATACTCCAAATCTGGCCGGCAGAAGAGACAGACATCGCATTGACTAGATAATGCCATTCTTGTCACTTCGTTCATGGAATGCAGCTGATGCACGAGATTTCGCATGGATTGAAATCCGTCGTGTCAGCTATCGCCATATGGCTTCAACTCAGAGAACCGCCACGTCTCCAGGCACGCTTCCGGTTCCTCAATCATGCAGTGGTCGGCTTGCAACATTCTGTGCTCATCAGTGTCAAGGCTTCCACGTTCCCCACTTCGTGGATTGTCGATTCTTGACTGGTTGAAGAAATGTGCCAGCACCACAACATTCCCGTGTTGGCGGGCCGGACGGATGATATTGTTTTCAATGGACGGGAGCGTGTACTTGAGCGAGCGCGTTATTCCATAAAAACACACTGCCGTCGTCTTCTGTTGGGGCGATGAAGTTAACGGCATCTTTGGGCGGCTCATATCCAGTTAGGGCGCGAATGACAGGCAGAATGTAGCTTCGTCGAAAATTGAGTGCATGCTTGTTCTGATCGGTGCCTTTCATCCACCGGCAAGCGCCTCAAGTCAATACGCGCTTACCGATGCGATGCCACCACACGGGGCTTGAGCATTCCTTCACTCGTTTACTGGCGCTGAATTTCCATCCCAGCCATGCCGCCACAGATTGGCGATGAAGCGCCCAACGATTTGCTGTTGTGTCACGAACTCCGTATTGTAGATAACGTATGTATTCTGCCAGTGTTGCTGCATCGCCGGCACCGACCGCCAATAGGGCTCAACCATCCGATTGCGGCTTTCGGCATGGCCTGCCCGGGGCCGGTCAACCGCAAAATTGAGCGGCGAGTCATCGGAAAAATTGAACACGTAGAGACCAGCGGAGTTATCGTGCCACCAGGTGTAAAGTGTCAATCCTGGTACCTCTTCGGCGGTCAAGCCCACCGCCTCCCTGTCGCGATGCAGAGGTTGTTCCGGCCATCGCGCGCCGATTCCGGTCGTGCAACATAGACCCGACTGGTTGGCGCCAGTGACGAAATCCTCGCCGGCGTGTATCAAGTCGAGATACTTGCGGCCATCGGCGCGTGCTGTTGTCAGGAAAGCATAGATCAAATCAGCAGGAATTCCCGATGGCCCGAAGAAATTGGCCTTGCCATTGTAAATGTAACTGGTTCTTCCTTTGAAGTGCTCGGCATACTGGTTGTCGCAATCGATATGCCAGCGTCCGTTGTAGTAGTCCTTGTGAAGCCTGCTCCCACGTTTTCCCTGGGCGTACTCCCAGACCCCTAAAGCCTGAACACCGGATTGCTTGAGGCCGCCACGCGTGAGTTCCAGAACGGCCCTGTATTCTTCTGCCCCCGTGGCTGTGAAGAGCGAGCCTATCGCGAAGATTCGCGCTTCGTTGGCGAGACCCTGCACTTGATCGAAGTGGCTTTTGACTTGCTGCCCGTTCCAACCCGAGTTCGTGATCGCACCAAGTTCACCCTCGTAATAGTCGCGCCACGCTGCGCCTTCGATTCCGAATTGCTTGTAACTCGCCCAAATCGCTTCAGCCCACCGCCACGCCATTTC
>JANLTS010000268.1:0-15675 GCA_031363045.1 Hyphomicrobiales bacterium | reverse complement strand
TAAACGAGATTTACGTGAAACACACCGGCCGGACCATCAAGGAAATTGAAGACGCGCTGGAACGCGACAACTTCCTGACCGCCGCCGAAGCCGTGAAATTTGGCCTGATCGACGAGGTCAAGGACCAGCGCCCGGCGGCGGAAGAGGCGAAGTAGGTCAGACCCCCATCTGGCCCCGGTCTTGCACACCTCCCATGCGGCAAGGATTGATTAACCCCGGAAGGCGCAAGCTGGATTTGAGTCGGGTTATCGGTCTATTGTGGGTCACTTTGGAGCCATATTCTGCGTATCAGAAGGGTCCAACACGAAGCGTCAGTGTACTGGCGGTATCAAGGATTGAGAAATGAGCAAGGCAACGACCGGCGACAGCAAGAACACCCTGTACTGTTCCTTCTGCGGCAAAAGCCAGCACGAGGTGAGGAAGCTTATCGCCGGGCCCACCGTCTTTATCTGCGACGAGTGCGTCGAGCTGTGCATGGATATCATCCGCGAGGAGAACAAGACCTCGCTGGCCAAGTCGAAGGACGGCGTTCCGACTCCGCACGAGATCCGCAAGGTGCTCGACGATTATGTCATTGGCCAGTTGCACGCCAAGAAGGTCTTGGCCGTCGCTGTGCACAATCATTACAAGCGGCTGAACCACGCCGCCAAGAACAATGATGTGGAACTGGCGAAGTCGAACATCCTGCTGGTGGGCCCGACGGGCTCCGGCAAGACGCTGCTGGCCCAGACGCTGGCCCGCATCCTCGACGTGCCTTTCACCATGGCCGACGCCACGACGCTGACCGAAGCCGGTTACGTCGGCGAGGACGTCGAGAACATCATCCTGAAGCTGCTGCAATCGGCGGATTATAACGTCGAGCGCGCCCAGCGCGGCATCGTCTATATTGACGAGGTCGACAAGATCAGCCGCAAGTCGGACAATCCCTCGATCACCCGTGACGTCTCGGGCGAGGGTGTCCAGCAGGCGCTTCTGAAGATCATGGAAGGAACGGTTGCATCGGTGCCGCCGCAAGGTGGCCGCAAGCATCCGCAGCAGGAATTCCTGCAGGTCGATACCACCAACATCCTGTTCATCTGTGGTGGCGCATTCGCTGGCCTTGAGCGCATCATCAACCAGCGCAGCAAGGGTTCGGGGCTTGGCTTCGGCGCTGATGTCCGCTCCAACGACGACCGCCGCACCGGTGCGGTGCTGCGCGAACTTGAGCCGGAAGATCTGCTGAAGTTCGGCCTCATCCCCGAATTCGTCGGCCGTCTGCCGGTGGTGGCAACGCTCGAGGATCTTGATGAGCCAGCGCTCATGCAGATCCTGACCGAGCCCAAGAACGCCATCGTCAAGCAATATCAGCGGCTGTTCGAGATGGAGGGCGTCAAGCTCACCTTCCCGGATGAGGCGCTGCATGCGATTTCGCGCCGCGCCATCGAACGCAAGACCGGTGCCCGTGGCCTGCGCTCGATCATGGAATCGATCTTGCTCGAAACCATGTTCGATCTTCCCGCCATGAACGGTGTCGAAGAAGTAGTGATTTCCAAGGACGTAGTCGACGGCGACGCCAAGCCGCTGCTGATCTACGCCGACCGCGACAAGCAAGTGACCAAGGCGAGCGCTTCGGCTTAGGGCTTTTTGGCCTTTGACATATTGAGAGCCCTGGCAGCGCCGACAAGCGCCTCCAGGGCTTCTTCATTGATGGCGTCAGCTTCGCGGATATCGATGGCGCGGCGCACATTGCCCTCGAGACTGGCATTGAACAGCCCCGCCGGATCATCAAGCGCTGCCCCCTTGGCGAATGTCAGCTTGACCACGCTCTTGTAGGTCTCGCCAGTGCAGATGATGCCGTGACACTCCCACACCGGCACGCCCCGCCACTTCCAGGTCTCGATCACATCTGGGCAAGCGCGGTGGATGAGCGCGCGGACGCGGGCTAATATCTCGCCCCGCCAATCGCCAAGCTCCGCGATGCGGGCGTCGATGAGTTGGGAGGGGGATGGTTGTTTGTCGTTTGAGTTTGTCTTCATTTTGACCGTGGTCAATGCTATTGGCTCAATGTTTGAAAGCGACACTCATAACGGGTGTCTAGCTTAGTATCAAAGTTCCTTTTCACCCGTCTGATTCTGCGGTCGAGGTGCTTGACTCGTCTCAATCCATTCCGTCATCCCGGCGAAAGCCGGGACCCCCAGACAATTTTAGATAGAACTTCGCATATTAGTGTTTACTCATGGGGTCCCGGCTTTCGCCGGGATGACGGGAATGGGATCGAAAGCATCAAGTGATCCCGCCGTGATATGGCGTGCAATGTTATCCGGTCACGCAGCAACAAGTACAGTTTGGCTCGCGCTATTATACGCTGTTTGAAAGAACAGTTTCTTGTCACATCTTCTCCCCCGGCAATTCGCTCGCCTGCCTCACCCAATCAACCAACTGTGCGTCGTCAAGCTCGTCACCCTCTCGGATATCGAGATAGCGCACGTGTTTCTGTTTTGACTGGCCGGGTGGCGGGGGATTGAGGGACGCGCCCTGGAAGAAGGCGACCTTGATGTATTTGGTGAAGCAGTGGAAACTGAGGAACCAGCCTTGACCTTCAACGCCGTAGAAGGGCGAGTTCCATTTCACTGCTTTCCGGACGTTTGGGACGGTGGCTGTGATGAGCGCATCGAGGCGGTGGCCCTTGTCGCGCTTCCAGCCGGGCATGGCAGCGATATAGGCTTGCACCGGCACATCACCTTCCGCCTTGGCGATCTGCGGGTTGCCGCCGGAGAGAAGCTTGGGCTTGGTGGTGGGGATATTCTTGGCCATGGCGCTATTGTCTGGCCAAGCTTGTGTGCGGGCAAGCCCCAAAACAGTTCCGGGGCCTTCCTTGTGGGAAGACCCCGGTTCCGCCTTGCCTGGTACCCCCGGTCGCGCGTGTGTTCGCAAGCCGCCGAAGCAAAGAGTGGCCCTCTTAATTGCACCGATGCGTTTCCATGGTGTGGAGCCCCGCGCACCGGCAGGTGAATCACTAGACTGCTCAAAGCGGTTTGAGGACGTAACCGCAGGCAATTAACATGTAAAACACGCGATCCGGCGATGGGCTCCACCCCATGAAAAGGGGCCACCGCTTGCGCGTCGGCCCCTTTGGTGTCCGGCGTAATGATCAATGGATGAGCAGGCCGTCAGGCGGCCAGTTTTACCCCATAGACGGCAAATGACCTGGCCAGCGGCTTGACCAGCGGATCGTTGGCGGCAAAGCGGATCAACTGCGCCACCAGGCCGTCGAGGCCGCGCGCCGCATCGGCGGCGATGAGGTGGTGGGCGAGGATCACCAGGCCAAAATGCCCGCTGAGCATGCCGCAAAGGCTGTCGTCCTGCGGGCTTGGGCCATCGCGCTCGACATTGCGCCATTCCAGTTGCTGGCCGTTGGCCGCGATCCGCGCGGATTTCAACGCCGCGCAATCCGTGGCATCGGCAATCCATAGGTGCCAGGCGGAATTTGGCCATTGCTGCAGAACCGGCAGGATCCAGCGGGACATGGCCCGGACTTCGGAAAGCGTCTCGCAGCGGGCGACGACGAACTCCTGCGGGGCAGGAACAGAGGGATTGAGGGTTTTCATGGGAGTTACAGGACTCATGTTTGGTTGCTTGATTGCATTGCCCTTAAGATAGGTATTCCAAAGCGCTTTGGAGACGTTACGCAGGGCAAGTAACGTGTTAAACGCCGTGACCGGGAGAGGGTGGCGGGATGCCGAACGAGGAGTTCAAGGCCGGAATTGAAGGCGACGCGGTGCTGAGCGAGGCCGCCGTGCGTGCGCATTTGAACCATGTGCTCAAGCACCCGGATTTTGCCTCATCGCCGCAATTGTCATCGTTCCTGACCTATATCGTTGAGCGCAAGCTTGAAGGCGCGGAAGAACGCATCAAGGCCTATTCAATCGCCACCGAGGCACTGGGCCGCCCTGCCAGCTTCGACCCCCAGGCCGATCCCATCGTGCGCGTTCAGGCGCGGCGCCTGCGCCAGACCTTGCTGGCTTACTACAACTCGCCAACAGCCGATCCGGCAATGCGCATCGAACTGACGGTCGGCAACTATGTCCCCCATTTCCTGCCGGTGGCTGGTGCTGTGGCAGTGGCTCCAGCTGTGCCTGCCGTCAAATCGCGAAAACCCTGGCTGGTGTTGACGCTCGCCCTTTGCCTGGCAGCAGTGCTGCTGTGGACGAACCGCAGCGTCATCCAGGCGGAACTTGATTCCTATCTCTGGCAGCAGCCGCCAACCGATGCCAATCCGCTTGGCATGCCGGCAATCGTTGTCTCCGCCGCCCAGGAACGCCAGGTGCCTGGCTGGTTCTCGCCTGAACTTTTTGCCAAGGGTGTCGAATCCAACCTCTCGAAGTTCGATGAATTCGTGGTGCTGGCGCCAGTCGAGAACATGCCGTTGGCTGATACTGACTATCGTCTCGATCTGGTGTTCAACGGCCAGCCATCCTCGGTATTGGGCACCGTTCGGCTGGTACGTGGACGCTCCGGCCAGATCGTCTGGAGCAACCGTTTCACGGTGCCGGAGGATTCAATCGACAGCTACGAGTTGCTCGACTCGGTGCGCAAGATTTCATCGACCATCGGCCAGCCCTATGGCGTGCTTTATGCCCAGGTCTTGAGCGATCCCAATCGCACCGCCGATCAGGTCTGCCTGCTGTCAGGCTATGAGTGGTTCCAGGTGCCGGAACGCGACCGGATCGAACCAATCCGCCAGTGCCTCGATGACCTGATCAAGCGCAAGCCCGGCAATCACGTTGCCTACATGATGAAAGCCTATATGCATGTCGCCAACTTCCGCACGCAGCAGGGATTGGGCGCCGATGCCGAACTGTCAGAGGCCTTGGTGATGGCCAAGCGTGGTGTGGCGCTGCGGCCCGAGAGTGCCGGAAGCCGCCAGTCGATGATGGAAGTGCAATGGGCCCGTGGCAAGTTTGATCTGGCCCTCGACGAAGGCCGCAAGGCCGCAGCCCTCAACCCCAATTCCAGCGATGTGGTTGCCGATCTCGGCTGCCGCCTGATCTATCAGGGCAAGTATTCGGAGGGCGAAACCTATGCCATCCGGGCCGCAAAACTGAATAGCCAGCCGCCCATCTGGCATGCCTTCTGCCTCTTCCTTGCCGCCTATAATACCGGAAGATTCGCCGAGGCCGCGCAGGTGGCCGATACGCTCGAAGGCCATCCGGCACCCGAAGCGGCGATCCCCGTCATCATCATGGCGATGCGCGAGGGCAAGCTGGACAAGGCCCGCGCCGCCCTCAAGGGCCTCGTGACCTATGAACCTCTGATCGTTGAAAACCCGGCGGAAGTTCTTGCAAAGATTGGACTTTTGACGGCCGTCGCAAAGCCCATCGCCGACCAGCTGGTGGCCGACATGTTAGTCCTCAACAAGTAGGGACTGGACAAGATTTGCCCGGCATTGAAAAGCGTTAACCTCGCATCCATCTTTCATCGCGAGGCTGATGCTGTGCGGGACGGAATTTGTGCGTAATATGCAAGTGATTCACCCGATTGCGGTTGAAAGCTGAAAAACCGGGCGCCCATCTTTGGCGGCAATCTTGCGCCAAGTTGAGTGCGGCCCATGAGAGGAACAAGAATGAGCAAAACCGCCACCCCCGCCGGCAGCCTGGAAACCATTCCGGTTCTTCCGCTCCGCGACATTGTCGTCTTCCCGCACATGATCGTGCCGCTGTTTGTTGGCCGCGAGAAATCCATCAAGGCACTCGAGGAAGTGATGCGCGAGGACAAGCGCATTCTGCTGGTAGCCCAGAAAAATCCGGCGGATGATGATCCGGCGGCCGATGCCGTCTATGAAGTCGGAACGCTGGCCCAGGTGTTGCAACTGCTGAAGCTGCCCGATGGCACCGTCAAGGTTCTGGTCGAAGGCGTTGACCGCGCCAAGGTTCATGGCTTCTCGTCGCGCACCGAATTCTTCGAGGCCGAAGTCGAAGTGCTGGTGACCGATCTCGGCACCACGGCCGAGACCGAAGCCCTGGCCCGCACCGCGCTGACGCAGTTTGATTCATACGTGAAGCTCAACAAGAAGGTGCCGCAGGAAGTGCTGGCCTCGGTTGGCCAGATCACCGACCATTCAAAGCTTGCCGACACCATTGCCGCCCACCTGGCGATCAAGATCCCCGAGAAGCAGGAGCTGCTCGAGATGAACGCTGTCGCCCAGCGGCTCGAGAAGGTCTACGCGCTGATGGAAGGCGAGATCTCGGTGCTGCAGGTCGAGAAGCGCATCCGCTCGCGCGTCAAGCGCCAGATGGAGAAGACCCAGCGCGAGTATTATCTGAACGAGCAGATGAAGGCCATCCAGAAGGAATTGGGTGACGGCGAAGAGCGCAACGAGATCGACGAGATCGAAGCGCGCATCAAGGCGACCAAACTTTCGAAGGAAGCCAAGGAACGCGCCGACGCGGAAGTGAAGAAACTTCGCCAGATGAGCCCGATGTCAGCGGAAGCCACCGTCGTCCGGAACTATCTCGACTGGCTCTTGGGCATCCCATGGGGGACGAAGAGCAAGGTCAAGCATGACCTCGGCTTTGCCGGTGGCGTGCTGGATTCCGATCACTTCGGTCTCGACAAGGTGAAGGAGCGCATCCTCGAATATCTTGCTGTCCAGAGCCGCACCAACAAACTGCGCGGACCCATCCTCTGCCTCGTCGGCCCGCCCGGCGTCGGCAAAACCTCGCTTGGCAAATCCATCGCCAAGGCGACAGGCCGCGAATTCATCCGCATGTCGTTGGGTGGTGTTCGTGACGAGGCTGAAATCCGCGGGCATCGCCGCACCTACATTGGCTCGATGCCCGGCAAGGTCATCCAGTCGATGAAGAAAGCCAAGAAGTCGAACCCGCTGTTCTTGCTCGACGAGATCGACAAGATGGGCATGGACTTCCGTGGCGATCCCTCGGCGGCGCTGCTCGAGGTGCTCGATCCGGAACAGAACTCGACCTTCATGGATCACTATCTCGAGGTCGAATATGATCTCTCGAATGTGATGTTTGTGACGACGTCGAACACGCTGAACATCCCGCCGGCCCTGCTTGACCGCATGGAGATCATCCGCATCGCCGGCTATACCGAGCAGGAGAAGATGGAGATCGCCAAGCGCCATCTGGTGCCGAAGTCAGCCGAGCATCACGGGCTTCAGAAGAAGGAGTTCGAGATCACCGAGGAGGCCTTGTACGAGGTCATCCGCAGTTACACCCGCGAGGCAGGCGTCAGAAACCTCGAGCGTGAAGTGAATTCACTTGCCCGCAAGGCGGTGAAGGAATTGATGACCACCAAGACCAAGAAGAAGATCAAGGTGACGCCTGAGGTCGTGAACCAATATCTCGGCGTCAAGAAGTTCCGCTATGGCGAAGTCGAAGGCGAAGATCAGGTCGGTGTCGTGACGGGCCTCGCCTGGACCGAAGTCGGCGGCGAGATCCTGACCATCGAAGCCCTGATGATGCCCGGCAAGGGCAAGATGACGGTGACCGGCAACCTGCGTGACGTGATGAAGGAGTCGATCTCGGCGGCTTCCTCCTATGTGCGCAGCCGTGCCGCGACCATCGGCGTCAAGCCGCCGGTATTCGACAAGCGCGACATCCACGTGCACGTGCCGGAAGGTGCGACGCCGAAGGATGGACCGTCAGCGGGCATCGCCATGGTGACGGCTATCGTCTCGGTAATGACCGGCATTCCGGTCCGCCGCGATGTGGCGATGACCGGCGAGATCACGCTCAGAGGCCGCGTGCTGCCGATTGGCGGCTTGAAGGAAAAGCTGCTGGCGGCCTTGCGCGCCGGGATCAAGAAAGTCATGATTCCGGAAGAAAACGTCAAGGACCTGGCGGACATTCCGGACAACGTGAAATCCGGCATGGAGATCATCCCCGTGGCCCGCATGGACGATGTTCTGAAACACGCGCTGGTGCGCATGCCCGAGCCCATCGTCTGGGACGAAGTGGCGGAAGAAGCCGCCGCCGCAGCGAGAGCCTCTGCCGAGAAAGCCGGAGAGGGCGCCACCCGGGCGCATTGACGGCCAAATCCAGTTGCAACGGGCGGGAGAGCAATGTCCCGCCCGTTTTCATTTTACCCCGCCTTTCAGCCCCCTTGTAATTCCTCGCGAATCGCCACCACATGGCAGCTGTTGGTTCAGCGTTTCGGGCGGGTAACGGCAGCGGGAGATCGCCATCGAGTAGTCCTCATCAGGTACTGTCCAAAGTCAAACGGCCCCATGCGCCCTCAGAAACCGCATGGGGTTTTTGTTTGTGGGCGGGCTCTGGTTTGCCATTGCAAGTGCCGGGGGAGGAGGCTATTTCAGCCCTTGAGGGCGATTAGCTCAGTTGGTAGAGCGCTTCGTTTACACCGAAGATGTCGGCAGTTCGAGCCTGTCATCGCCCACCATCGTCCTTCGCGCTCCGTCTCCCGGCACATTCTCCGCATTTGACCTGGATCATCGGACGGAACTTCGCCCGGGTGTAGGCGTTGTGCCACAGCAGCAGAAGGCGAACGTCATGATCAAAACACGCTACATGAAAATCACCGGGCTTCACGCCGGCCACACTTATGAAGTGACGGCTCCGGCCAGCGAGACGGCGGGTCCGATGCAGTGGTCGCTGCAAAGCGAGACGGACAAGGAGCAGAAACTCATCGTCGCCGAGGATGAGCTGACCGACAAGGCGCGCTGGCAGGCGCTTGGCTGACGCCTCCGCTGGTTCGGCGATCTGCCGCTGCATGCTTGGCACTTGCTGAGGCTCGGCTTGAGGCAGAGGTTGCGGCAACTCAACCGTGGATCGGCTAGCAGGTCATCGCTCTCGGCAAACATCATCTCGCTACGTTGACCATTGTTTTCGGGCGGCTTCGGTCGTTTCGCGTGAAACAGTTTGTGCCAAACGCGTTTCGAGTATCAGCAAATTGGCTGGAGAGAGGTGTCGAAGTTAATGGTGTGCTTCGCCTGTTCCGGAGAGACTGGGAATTCAAGCCGCTCCACTCCCCGTCAAATCCTCACATCCCGCCCCTCGCGCACCGCAGTGGCAAACGCATCCAGCACCTTGGCGTTGTTGATCGAGTCCTGCGGCGTGAGCGGCACTGGCGTGCCATTGAGGATGGCATCGGCGAAGGCTTCGGCGACGAGTTGATAGTGATCGTGCGCCGGCATCAGCTCCTCGCGGCGGGCGCCATTCCTGTCCACCGTGACGATCAGTGCCTCGGGCACGAATGTTCCAAGCCCGAGCACCAGGCCGCGCGGCACGTCGATCAGGCCTTTGCGGCCGATCACTGTGTAGAAGCCGAGCCCTGAGGTCTCGAACGAGCAACTGACAACACCCATGCGGCCGCCAGGAAATTCCAGGATGCCGCCATTGGCGACGTCGACTCCGAAACGCGGGTCGATCTTCTGCCAGCCGCGCACACTCACCGGCTCGTCGCGCATGATCATGCGGGCTGAACTTACAACATAGCAACCTATGTCGAGCAGCACGCCGCCACCAAGCTCCGGGATCATCCGCACATTGGCGGGATCGGCCGGGCTCATCATGTCGTTGGAAAGATGCGTGCGGACTTCGAGCACATCGCCAATGACTCCGCTGTCGATGATCTCACGCACCCGCGCGTGCTGCGGATGGAAGCGGTACATGAAGCTTTCCATCAGCGGCAGGCGGGCCTTGGCGAAGGCCGCCGCGATCTTGGCGGTATCGGCCGCGTTGAGTCCTAAGGGTTTCTCGCACAGCACAGGTTTTCCGGCCGCGGCGCATTTGATCGCCCATTCGCCATGCAGCGAATTGGGCAGCGGGATATAGATGGCATCGATCGCCGGATCGGCCAGCAGATCGTCATAGGAGAGGATGCGCACGCCATCTTCCACGCCATAACGCCGCCGGGCGTCATCGGGATCGCGGCTGGCGGTGGCGGCCAGCTTGCCGTTCCGCGACTTGCGGATGCCCGGCATGATCGCGTCCCGTGCGATCCACGACGTTCCGCCCAAGACGCCCCATCTGATCGTTCCGGCCATGTGATCCTCCCCGCGCTGCACGTTCAGGCTGAACCATTTCGGCAGGCTGGGCAAGCACGCGTACCGTCTGGTTTGTGGGTTCGCGCCATGTCCGGAGCGCAGCGCTTGGTGCTTGCATGACAACGCCATGTGGAGGAGGTTGCGCGTTTTGGGGAGCAGACGGATGACTGAGGCCAAGCGCAACGCCAGGCAGGGGATTTCAACCCGTGCCATTCACCTCGGCTATGACCCGGCGACCGAACAGGGGGCGCTGAACCCACCGATCTACCAGACCTCGACATATGCCTTCGAAACCGTGGAGCAGGGGGCGGAATATTTCGCTGGCACCAAGCCCGGCTATGTCTATGGCCGCACGCGGAACCCGACGCAGGCGCTGCTGGAACAGCGCGTCGCCGATCTTGAAGGTGCTGAGGCGGGCCTGGCGCTGGCCTCTGGGATGGCGGCGCTGACGGCCACGTTCTGGAGCCTGGTGAAGGCCGGTGACCGGGTGATTGCCGACAAGATCCTCTATGGCAACAGCTTCACCTTCTTCTCCAAGGGCCTGCCGCGCTTTGGCGTCGAGGTGGAATTTGTCGATCTGTGCAATGCCGACGCCGTGGCACGCGCCGCCGAGCGGCCGTTCAACGCGGTATTCTTCGAAACCCCGGCCAACCCCAACCTGCGGGTGATCGACATCGCCATGGTGAGTGCCGCGGCCAGAAAGCACGGCGCGGTAACAGTGGTCGACAACACCTTTGCAACGCCGGTGCTGCAACGACCGCTGGAACATGGCGCTGATCTGGTCATCCACTCCGCCACCAAATATTTAGGGGGCCACGGCGACTTGCTGGCGGGTCTTGTCGTTGGCAGCGCCGACCAGGTGAAGGAGGTGCGCCAGAATGGCCTGCGCTATTTGACCGGCGCCACGATTTCACCGCTGACGGCTTTCCTCGTGCTGCGTGGGCTTAAGACACTGGAGTTGCGGGTGAACCACCACGCCAAATCCGCCGCTGCTGTCGTTGCGTTTCTGCAGCAGCAGGCGCCGATCACCGACATCGCCTATCCGGCCCTCGAGTCCAATCCGGCGCGCGCTGCCTATTTGCGGCAGATGAGTGCCGGCGGCGGGTTGATCTGCTTTGAACTTGAGGGCGGCATCGCCTGGGGGCGCACATTCATGAACGCTCTGAAACTCATCACCCGCGCGGTGAGTCTCGGTGACGCCGAGACACTGATCCAGCATCCGGCCTCGATGACCCATGCCTCCTATGGGCCTGAGGAGCGCGCCCGCCATGGCATTTCCGACGGCCTCATCCGCATGTCGGTGGGCCTGGAGAACACCGAG
Organism: Hyphomicrobiales bacterium; assembly: GCA_031363045.1. GTDB lineage: Bacteria > Pseudomonadota > Alphaproteobacteria > Rhizobiales > Aestuariivirgaceae > Aestuariivirga. The sequence goes on along the minus strand of JANLTS010000268.1, from coordinate 4,351 downwards.
GACCTGATCGACGACCTCGACCAGGCCCTGCGGACGCTGTGAGCGGCGGGCCTCAGGCGGCTGGTTTTACCGCGAGATATTCCTGATCGAGCTGCGACAGTTCTCCACCATGCAGTGTTGCTTCAAAGCTCCTGAGCCGCTTGTAGACCGAGAGCAGTTCGACGATCGTCGTCCACGACTTGACCAGATACTGGAATGAGTCACGCACTTGGCTGAAGGCATTAAGGATCTGATTCATGGCGCCCAGCGTGATCTTCCCGGCGACAATGGTCGGCGCCAGAATGATGAACGGGAAGATGTTGTCGGTCTGCAGGTAGAAGATGCGGCCGACGTTGAAATACATGTAGTTGAAATAGAGCCGGAAGTAGTTGCTGCGAACGGCCGAGAAGAGTTCGGTCAGTGTCGGCGGGTTGGCGCGATTGGCATCGTCCTCGCCATAGACGAGTTCCTTGCGGTAAGCGGCTTCGACGCGCTGGTTCCTGAATTCGAGCCCAGGGAGGCGGACACCGATCAGCGCGAGGAAGGCCGTTCCGAAGATCGACCACAGGATGGCCACGACGACCAACGGGTAGGGGATGGTGCCAAGCAGCGGTATCTCGGTGATATTTGCGGATAGCCTGAGCAGCACGGGCAGAAAGGCAATGAGCGTCATCACCGCGTCGATGAGTGAAACGCCGAGCCCCTCGACGGTGGTCGCGAAGCGCATCGTATCTTCCTGCACGCGCTGCGATGCGCCCTCGATATGGCGAAGCCGGTCCCAATTGGCGGTGTAGTAATCATTCATCGCTGTGCGCCAGCGGAAGATGTAGTGGCTGACGAAGAACCGCGTCAGAACCCCGACCAGCACCGCGATGAAGGCAATGCCGGCGAAATTCAGCAGTTCACCATAGAATTCACCAAGCGTCGGTATCGGCGGTTTTTGCGAGAGTGCCCGTTGAATCAGATCGTAGAACGGCCCGTACCAGTCGTTGATTGCCACGCTGACCTGAACCTGAAAGTAAGTGACGAAAACGATCAGCGCAGAGCCAAGCACCGACCACGAGAACCATTCATGAGGAGCAAAGACCTGCCAGAAACCGGCGAAGGCAGCGACCATCACGGCAAAATAGAGATAGAACCATAAGAAAGGTGCCGACCAGAACACCGTTGCTCCGATGATCGGCGCCGTACCCTCCGGCGGGTTCTCAAGGCCGATCAGGTGGCCGGCATCGCGGGCCACGAAGAACCAGAACAGCACCGCGAACAGCGTCCAGCAGGCGGCCGACCAGAAGAACAGGCGCGGGCGGGGGAAAAACGAAACGAACATCGGTGCAAGTGCTCCGCAAGGGGATGGAGCGCTTGCCTAGCATGGGTTCCCGTCACCCGCCATGCCACGTTTTCGTGTTGCGGGTGATCGTGCAGCTGGCCTTCGCGTTACTCGGCCGCGACGCGGAGTTGGCGGACGGGCTTGGCCGGTGCTGCTTGCACCTGGGCCTTCTCGCCCTTCATATGGGCCATGTTTTCTTCGTTGCGCAGCCGGTCAGCCTCGTGTTCGGCAATCATCGCGGAGAAAATCTCGCCAATGAGCTTTTTCTGCTGGTTGGCCCATTGCTCGACCCGGGTCAGTTCCTCGTCGCGCTTCCTGGCCAATTCGGCAAGCCGTGCCTCGAGAACGTCGCGCGTCAGCAACCGGTCCGACATCACGAGGTCGGTTTCCTGTTGCAGTTTGGTCATCAATTCCTGGCTCATGGTGACAACATTGTACATGGTGAACGGCCTTTCTCAGTATGAATAGGTTGCTTTCGCGGTACCTTCCCTTCACTGTAATTCCACAGTGTACGGATTAACACTAGCTTTCTGTATTTCATTAGTGAATTGTTAAGGTTATCAAGCTGCCGGCAACCGATTGCGCCTGGCGGCATTGCTGTTTACAAGTCTGGTGCGGGGCATCCGTCTTGCTCCTTGACAACAAAGGGTACGCCAAATGAGCCGCAGACAGATTTCCTCAGGGTCGAAATTCGAGGCCGAAATCGGCTATTCCCGCGTCATCGCCGATGGCGACTGGATCTGGGTCGCTGGTACCACCGGCTTCAACTACGACACCATGACCATTTCGGATGACGTTGCGGAACAGGCCGAGCAGACGCTGAAAAACATCGTGGCAGCGATGGCCAAGGCTGGCTTCAGCCTCGCTGACGTGGTGCGCGCCAACTACATTTTCCCGGACGCCAAGGATTTCGAGCCCTGCTGGCCGGTGCTGCGCAAGTATTTCGGCGATATCCGCCCGGCATCGACCATGATCGCCGCCGGCCTCGCCGACCCGCGCATGAAGATCGAGATCGAGGTGACGGGAAAGAAGCGCACCAGTTAAGCTGGGTGTCCGCACCATCGCTGTTCCCTGGGGAACAGCGGGCAATGCGTCCGCCTCCTAGAAAGACCGCAGGGCGGAACGCCGGACGACCTCCAGAACGCCGTGAAACTCACGACAGGAATGACAGCAATGGCAACGATCAACGGAAACAATAGTGCCAACATCCTCGATGGCACGATCCTTGGCGATCTCATTAAAGGGTTTGGTGGCGACGATACGATCGATGGCGGGTCGGGTGTTGACACGATTTTTGGTGGCACCGGGGCTGACAACATCGACGGCGGCCTCGGCCGCGACTTTCTGATCGTCGGCGACGGCGATACGGCGGAGGGCGAAGTCTATAATGGTGGTGGCGGGAACAATACCGATACGGTGATTATCTCGCAGACCGCCGCTACTATTTCAGGCGAATTCAGCGTCGACTTCGTGAGGTCGCTGTTCGTGTCCATCGAAGTCTTGCAATTCTCCAGTACCGTCGAGGTGACGGCCAATTTCTCCGGCTCGGATTTCGGAGGTTTCGCGCTCGCCAGCAACCTCAACGTCATCGGTTCGGTGGCCAGGGACAATATCGTCATCAGCATGTCGGCTGACTCCACCATCAATCTCTCCAGCCTGACCTTCACCAGCTGGAGCTTATCCGACACCATCACGATCCTCGGCGACAGCGCCAGTGAAAGCATCGTTGGAAGCTCGCAACGCGATACCATAAATGCGGGCACGGGAATCGACTCCGTGAACGCCTTTGGTGGCGATGACGTCATCGAGGTGGCCGGTACACCGGTGGGCAGCACTTTCAACGGCGGCACCGGCTTCAATGCCCTGTCCTCGGCAACCGCTCTGGCCGATCTGAGGGGAGCAAACCTTTCCTCCTTTGGAAACATCACTTTCAGTTCGGGTAAGCCTGTTGCCACGCAGGACGTCTTCCTGACCGCCAGCCAGTTCGGTGGCGGCGGCATCGCCACGGATCTGATCCTTGTATCTGAAACAACCTCGGCACATGCGCTCGACATCACAATGGGCGAGGAGACCTCATTCAGCGCCGATGCCTTTCGCTTCGTTTTGGCTTTCGGTTCCCTTGGCGATGTGGTGCGCATCTCTGGCGACAACGATGGCGAGACCATCACCGGCAGCAAACTGAATGATGAGATTTTCAGCGGCGGCGGCCAGGACTTTATCTTTTCCGGCTCGGGCAGCGACCGTCTGGATGGCGGCACTGGCGGCGACGTCATGTTCGGCGGAGCAGGCGACGATATCTATGTCGTCGAAAGTACAGAAGACGTGGCGGCCGAAATCCTCGTCGGGACTGATCCCGGCGGCGCGGACAAGGTTTTCTCCTCGATTAGCCATGTCTTGAGCAGCTTTATCGAAGGCCTTGTGCTGACTGGCGGCAATGCCATTGACGGTACCGGCAACGCGCTCTCCAATCTTGTCAGAGGGAACTCAGCCGCCAATGCCCTGTTTGGCCTCGCCGGTGATGACAGACTGATCGGAAATGACGGAGCTGACAAATTGACAGGGGGCCTTGGCGCCGACACCATGACCGGCGGTTCCGATGCCGACCGATTCATCTACACAGCGCTTGCTGACAGCGGCCAAGGAACTTCGAACCGTGACGTCATTGAGGACTTCACGACCGGCAGCGATCGGGTGAACGTGCGTGGTATTGATGCCAATGAACTCCTCGGTGGCGGTCAGCAATTCGTGGAAAACGCCAATGCCTCTTTCGATACGGGAGAATTCCGCTTCCGGCTTGTTGAAGGCGGTACGTTGATCGAGTTCAACACCGACGGCGACATCAGTCCCGAAATGCAGATCGAGATTCTGGGCGTCACGAACCTGACAGCGGCCGATCTCATTCTTTGAGCGGGTATCTGCCGCTTGACAGGCAGGAGTGCCTCCTTTAACAGGCGCGGCATTGGATTGCGGGAGTAGCTCAGTTGGTTAGAGCGTCGGCCTGTCACGCCGAAGGTCGCGGGTTCGAGCCCCGTCTCTCGCGCCATC
>JANLTS010000260.1:0-3232 GCA_031363045.1 Hyphomicrobiales bacterium | reverse complement strand
CCCGAATTCCCGAAACAGACAAACCAGAGGTCTCCCATGACGAAAGTCCGCGTTGCCATCAACGGCTTCGGCCGCATCGGCCGCAACATTGTGCGTGCCATCTATGAGTCGGGCCGCAAGGACATCGACATCGTCGGCGTCAACGATCTGGGCCCGGTTGAAACCAATGCCCATCTGCTGCGCTATGACTCGGTGCATGGCCGCTTTCCGCATCAGGTGACGACCAAGGGTGACTCGATTTCGATCGGCACGGACAGCTTCAAGGTGACGGCGATCAAGGACCCGAGCCAGTTGCCGTGGAAGGAATTGGGCGTCGATATCGCGCTCGAATGCACCGGCATCTTCACATCGAAAGACAAGGCTTCAGCGCATCTGACCGCAGGCGCCAAGCGCGTCATCGTTTCGGCCCCAGCCGATGGTGCCGATTTCACCGTCGTCTATGGCGTCAACCACCAGCAGCTGACCAAGGACCACATCGTCATTTCGAATGCGTCCTGCACCACCAACTGCCTGGCGCCCGTGGCCTTCGTGCTCAACAACGCGGTGGGAATCGACCACGGCTTCATGACGACGATCCACGCCTACACCGGCGACCAGCCGACGCTCGACACCATGCACAAGGATCTCTATCGCGGCCGCGCCGCCGCCATGTCGATGATCCCGACGTCGACCGGTGCCGCCAAGGCCATTGGCCGTGTCATTCCGGACTTGAAGGGCCGCCTCGCCGGCACCTCGATCCGTGTACCGACCCCCAACGTCTCGGTCGTCGATTTCAAGTTCGTGGCCAAGCGCAACACGACAGTCGAAGAGATCAACGCGGCGATCAAGGCCGCAGCCGACGGCAAGCTCAAGGGCATCCTCGGCTATACGCTCGAGCCCAACGTGTCGATCGACTTCAACCCCGATCCGCATTCTTCCACCTTCCACATGGACCAGACCAAGGTCATGGAGGGCACTTTCGTACGTATCCTCACGTGGTACGACAATGAGTGGGGCTTCTCGAACCGCATGGGCGACACCGCCGTCGCCATGGGCATGCTGCTCGGGTAGTTTTTATCTCCCCCAGTTCCCCTCCCCCTTCCTTTCCCCTCCCCCTTGTGGGGAGGGATCAAGGGTGGGGGTCCACGAGTCCCATTGCCAACCATCCCCCACCCCAACCCCTCCCCACGAGGGGCAGGGGCTTAAAACAGGGCGCATAGGAAACAACATGACCAGGCCCCTCCTCATCTCGCCCTCTATTCTCTCGGCTGATTTCGCGCGGCTCGGTGACGACGTGCGAAGTCTCGATGAGGGGGGTGCCGACTGGATTCATATCGACGTGATGGACGGGCATTTCGTGCCCAACATCTCGTTCGGCATGCCGGTCATCCAGGCCATCCGCCCGGTCACGACGAAGGTCTTCGACGTGCACCTGATGGTGGCGCCGGTTGACGCCTATCTCGAGGCCTTCGCCAAGGCGGGCGCCGACATCATCACGGTCCATGCCGAGGCTGGCCCGCATCTCGACCGTACACTGCAGGTCATCCGGTCACTGGGAAAGAAGGCGGGTGTGGCACTCAATCCGTCAACACCTGCCTCCGTCTTGAAACACGTTCTCGACCGGCTTGACCTCATCCTGGTGATGACCGTCAACCCCGGCTTTGGCGGCCAAGCCTTCATCCCGGCCATGCTTGAGAAGATTTCAGAGGTCCGCGAGATGGTCCGCGGGCGGAACATCGACATCGAGGTCGATGGCGGCGTCACGGCAAGCAACGCTGCGGATGTGGCGCGGGCCGGCGCAAATGTTCTGGTGGCGGGCTCGGCAGTGTTCAAGGTCAAGGACTACGCCGCCAATATTCGCGCCATCCGCACGGCGGCGAGCAGCATCGCGGTCTGACTTCAATTACGGTTTCTTCTCCACCCACTCGACAAACGCCTCCAGCCACTTCTCCAGGTGTTTCCGCGTCTCGGCATCCGTCAAGTTGCCGCCAGCATCAAACTTTTCCTCGTTATGGTTCACGAAGAGTTCGGGCTTGGGCATGGTGATGGCCTGCAGCGCCTGCAGGTTCTGGCGGAAATGATATTGCGCGCGGCCCGTGCCGTGGAAAAATCCCGCGCCCGCACCAACTATGCCGACGCGCTTCCACTTGAGGAATGCCGAACCACGCGACAGCCAGTCGGTGGCATTCTTCAAAACCCCGGTCATCGAGAAATTATACTCAGGGCACGCAAAGATCACGCCATCGGCGGCCCGGATCTTGGCATCAAGACCCTTCACCGCATCGGGCTTGCCGTGCTCATCCTCAACGTCACCATCGTAAAGCGGAATGCCATGCAGCGTGGCAATCTCGATCTTTACTCCGGGAGGCGCCATCTCCGCCATCGCCCGCAGCAGGCCGGTGTTGGTCGAGGCCTTGCGCAACGCGCCGCTGATGGCAAGAATGTTCATGCGAGAGATCCCTTCATCGACTTCAATGCGGCGAGCGCCCGGTCGCGGGCTTTGCCGTGGTCAACCAGAGGATGGGGATAGTTGACCCCCAAATCAACTCCCGCCGCGCGCAATTCGAATGCCGATGCCAGCCACGGCTGGTGAATGACCGCATCGGGCAGGCGTGCCAGTTCCGGCACCCACTTGCGCACATAGTTTCCATGGGGATCGAACTTCTCGCCCTGCAGCACCGGATTGAAGATTCGGAAATAGGGTGCGGCATCGGCACCTGATCCCGCCACCCATTGCCAGCTCGCGGCATTGCTGGCGATGTCGGCATCAACAAGCGTATCCCAGAACCAGCGCTCGCCCTTCTGCCACGGCACCAGCAAATCCTTGATGAGGAAAGAAGCCGCAATCATCCGAACGCGGTTGTGCATGGTGCCGGTGGCCCAGAGCTGGCGCAATCCGGCATCGACGATTGGGTAGCCGGTCTGGCCCTTCTGCCAGGCAGCGAGGCCCGGCCGATCATCCGTCCACGGAAAATCCGCGAACTCAGGCTTGAACGGCGTGGTGGGAAGGCTCGGCCAATGATGCAACAGATGATAGGAGAACTCGCGCCACAGCAGTTCCTTCAGGAACTTCTCGGCGGCCCGGTCAAGGCTGCCGCCTGCCTGCATCTGCGCGGCGCGCACCGCGTGCCAGCATTGGGCCGGGCTGATGTCGCCAAAATGCAGATGCGCCGAAAGCCTTGATGTCACGTCGCGGTCAGGCTGGTCGCGTTCATCGGCATAATGCGCGAGGTCATCGGCAATGAAAGCCGAT
>JANLTS010000220.1:0-1956 GCA_031363045.1 Hyphomicrobiales bacterium | reverse complement strand
GCCGGTGTTCGAAGTTTCGAATTGGAACGTCTATCACCCGCTGCATGCCGAGCGGCAGATGATTAAGAATGTCAGTTTCAATGTGCGCAAAGGCGAGGTCGTCGGCATCGCCGGATTGATGGGGGCGGGCCGCACCGAGTTGGCAATGTCGATCTTTGGGCGCGCCTACGGTCAGAAGATCACCGGCGAAGTCAAGCTGCACGGCAAGGCCACGGATGTTTCAACCATTCCCAAGGCGATGGACGCGGGCCTCGCCTATGCGACCGAGGACCGCAAGACCTATGGGTTGGTGCTCATCGACCACATCAAGCACAATGTGACGCTGGCCAATCTCGATGGCGTTTCGAGCCGCGGCGTGATCGACGAAGTCAACGAGCTGACAGTTGCCAACAAGTATCGCAAGGACCTTGCCATCCGCTGTTCCGGGGTGTTCCAGACGACGGTGAACCTCTCAGGCGGCAACCAGCAGAAGGTGGTGCTGTCGAAATGGCTGTTCTCCGGGCCTGAGGTTTTGATCCTCGACGAGCCGACGCGCGGCATCGATGTTGGCGCCAAATACGAAATCTACGGCATCATCAACAAGCTGGCGGAAGAGGGCAAGGCAGTGATCGTCATCTCGTCGGAAATGCCGGAGCTGCTCGGCATCTCCGACCGCATCTATGTGATGAACGACGGCCGCCTGGTGGCCGAGATGCCGGCGAGAGAAGCCACGCAGGAGAAGATCATGCGGGCCATCATGAAATCATGGGAAAGCTGACATGACAGACGCCACAACAACGGCTGCGGCCAAGCCCGACATGCTGCGCTTCATCAAGGCCAATATCCGCGATTATGCGCTGCTGCTGTCGCTGCTGGCAATCATGGTGTTCTTCCAGTTCACCACTGGCGGCACGCTGTTCAAGCCCATCAACATGACCAATCTCATCTTGCAGAACAGCTACATCGTCATCATGGCGCTGGGCATGTTGCTGATCATCGTGGCGGGGCACATCGACTTGTCCGTCGGTTCGGTGTCGGGCTTCGTCGGCGCTGTGGCGGCGGTGATGATGGTCAACTGGAAAGTCGACCCGTTCACCACCGTCGTCGCCTGCCTGGCGCTGGGCGCAATCATCGGCGGGGCGCAAGGGTATCTCGTCGCCTTTTACAAGATACCGGCCTTCATCGTGACGCTGGCCGGCATGCTGGTGTTCAAGGGGCTGGCGCTGACCGTGCTGGGCGGCGCATCGGTGGGGCCGTTCCCCAGGGAATTCCAGCTGCTGAGTTCGGGATTCGTGCCGGACTTCACCAGCGGCACATTCAACTGGCTGGCCATCGTGATCGGCGGTGCGGTGACCGCGGCGATTATCTTCTTCAACTTCAAGGAACGGCGCAACCAGCAGGAGCATGGCCTGGCGGAAGAGCCCGATATCATATTCTACGGCCGCAATATCCTGATTGCCGTGGCCTTCCTCGGTTTCTCTTTTCTGATGGCGAGCTATAAGGGCCTGCCCAACGTGCTGATCGTGATGTTCACGCTCATTGCCCTGTTTGTGTTCATCACCACGCGCACCACCTTCGGCCGCCGGGTCTATGCCATGGGCGGCAATGAAAAGGCCTCGAAACTCTCCGGCATCAATACCGAGCGCATGACCTTCCTGATCTTCGTGATCATGGGATCGCTCGCCGCACTGGCGGGCCTGATCTTCGCCGCGCGCCTCAACGTGGCCACGCCGAAGGCGGGTGCTGGCTTCGAGCTTGAAGTGATCGCCGCCTGCTTCATCGGCGGGGCGGCGGTGACCGGTGGCGTCGGCAAGATCATCGGGGCGGTCATCGGCGCCTTCATCATCGGCGTCATGAACAACGGCATGTCGATCCTCGGCGTGGGCATCGACCTGCAGCAGGTGATCAAGGGCGCCGTGCTGATGCTGGCCGTGTTCCTGGACGTGTATTACAAGAACAAGGGGTGAGGTGGTGGCC
>JANLTS010000206.1:0-1540 GCA_031363045.1 Hyphomicrobiales bacterium | reverse complement strand
CGCATATCTATACGGGTTGGAATTATTCCAATTGCAAAGATTTTTATGATTACCCAGAAGATTACCTTGGCGAGCCGGTCACCGAGGCAGTGATCACGGTGCCCGCTTACTTCAACGATTCCCAGCGCCAGGCCACCAAGGACGCCGGACGCATCGCCGGGCTGGAGGTTCTCCGCATCATCAACGAACCCACCGCCGCCTCGCTGGCCTACGGTCTGGACAAGAAGAAGGACGAGAAGATCGCGGTCTACGACCTGGGCGGCGGCACGTTCGACATTTCGGTGCTGGAAATTGGCGATGGCGTCTTCGAGGTGAAGGCGACGAACGGCGACACGCATCTCGGCGGCGATGACTGGGACAATCGCATCATGGATTGGATCCTCGACGAATTTAAGAAGGAGCAGGGCATGGATTTGCGCAAGCAGCCGGACGCCTTGCAGCGCATCAAGGAAGAAGCCGAGAAGGCGAAGATCGCCCTCTCCAGCGCGCAGCAGTACGACATCAACCTGCCCTTCATCACGGCGGACGCGGGCGGCCCGAAGCACATCAGCTCCAAGCTGACGCGCGCCAAGATGGAACAGCTCTGCGATGATCTGTTCGAGCGCACCATGGCCCCGGTAATCAACTGCTTGAAAGACGCCGGACTGGGCGCGGAAAAGATTGATGAACTCGTGCTGGTCGGCGGCATGACCCGTATGCCGCGCGTGGTCGAGACCGCACACAAGCTGGTCAACAAACCGCCGCATCAAGGCGTGAACCCGGACGAAGTCGTGGCCATCGGCGCGGCCATCCAAGGCGGCGTGCTCAAGGGCGAAGTCAAAGACGTTCTCCTGCTCGACGTGACGCCGCTCTCGCTCGGCATTGAGACCTTGGGCGGGGTGTTCACCAAGCTCATCGAGCGCAACACCACCATCCCGACGCGCAAGTCGGAAATTTTTTCCACCGCGAGCGACAATCAGCCGGGCGTGGAGATTCATGTCTTGCAGGGCGAGCGCCAGTTCTCCCGGGATAACAAGACGATTGGCAAGTTCCAGCTCACCGATGTGCCTCCCGCCCCGCGCGGCACGCCGCAGATTGAAGTGACCTTCGACATCGACGCCAACGGCATCCTGCATGTCAGCACCAAGGATCTCGGCACGGGCAAGGAGCAGAAGATCACCATCACCGCCAGCAGTGGTCTCTCGAAGGATGAGATCGAGAAGATGAAGAAGGACGCCGAGCTGCACGCCGATGAGGACAAGCAGCGCCGCGAAGAAATCGAGACGCGCAACGAGGCAGACAGCCTGGTTTATCGCTCCGAGAAAATGCTCAAGGATAACGCCGATAAGATTTCCGGCGATGCCAAGAGCAAGCTGGAGCAAGCCGTCACTGACGCGAAGGAAGCTCTCAAGGGCAGCGACGCCGCCGCGATCAAAGCCGCGAGCGAGAAACTCAATGAAGCCTCGCAGGCCGTTTCCGCCGACATCTACAAAGCCGCTGCGGACAAGGCCAAAGCCGGCCCGCAAGCCGGCGGCACCGAAACCGGTTCCACCGGCGAGCC
>JANLTS010000204.1:0-7988 GCA_031363045.1 Hyphomicrobiales bacterium | reverse complement strand
CGCCACCAGCCGTCCAACCACCCAGACCGCCACCAGTGCAGTGACTTTGCCCTTGACCTTGGCGCCAATCGGGTAACGCTCGGAAACGACTTCCCACGGATCCTTGTCCAGCTGCTTCATGCCGAGCGAGATGCGTTGCGTCTCGGGGTTGATGCGGATGATCTGGACCTTCACCGTCTGGCCAACGTGCAACACGTCGGAGGGGTGGTTGACACGCTTCCAGGCGATGTCGGTGACATGCAGCAGGCCGTCGATGCCGCCCAGATCCACGAATGCGCCGTAATCGGTGATGTTCTTGACGACGCCTTCGACAGCCTGGCCCTCGGCGAGGTTCTGCACGAGTTCGGAGCGCTGCTCGGCGCGGGTCTCTTCCATGATGGCGCGGCGCGACACGACGATGTTGCCACGGCGGCGATCCATCTTGAGGATCTGGAAGGGCTGCGTCACGTTCATCAGCGGACCAACGTCACGGATCGGCCGGACGTCAACTTGGCTACCTGGCAGGAACGCCACGGCGCCGCCCAGATCGACAGTGAAGCCACCCTTGACGCGGCCGAAGATCACGCCATCGACGCGCTCGTTCTTGACCGACATCTGCTCGAGCCTCGTCCAGGCCTCTTCGCGCTTGGCCTTGTCGCGCGACAGCACGGCCTCGCCCAAGGCGTTCTCGATGCGCTCGAGATAGACTTCAACAGTGTCGCCGACCTTGACGTCGGCCTTGCCCGGCATCGAGAATTCCTTGACGGCGATCTTGCCCTCGGTCTTCAGACCGACATCAATAATGGCAAAGTCGTTTTCGATCGAAACGATGCGGCCCTTGACCACCGAACCTTCGGAGGCGGGATTGTCGCTGAAGCTCTCAGCGAGGAGCGATTCAAAGTCTTCACGGGTGGGGGTGAGCGAGACGGCGGATTTCGCCATGTGTGGTCAATTCCTGTAACATCGAGGCAGGCCCGGCGGTAAAATCCGCTAGGACGTCCGGCATGGTTCCGGGGTTGAAATGGACCCCATGCAGGCAAACTCGACTAACGTTCCAAAACTCTCGAACCCCGCCCAGGCAGGCGGCAAACGGCCCGGAAGCTGTGAAACAATGAAGGGCGCTGTTCAAGCACCCCGGTTAACGTCCGCGAAGCCCGAAAGCCGCACGTCCTGAAACGAGGGGCGATATAGGGGAAAAGGCGGGCGGGGGCAACCCTCCCCTATCGGTTACGCTGGCTAAAGCCAAAATCCGAAGTCCAAGTTAGCTCATCCAACCGGAAAGCATAAATTCACGATACCGTCCCCTGCTGCAAGTCCTGGCTACACACACGCTGAAGCATCACTGCAATCCGTATTTATTGGCACTTCTCGGAAGCGCAGATCGCCGTCACCTGATAAGCCGACGCGCTAGCGCAATTGCCGATGCTTTGCGTTACCGTCAAGACATCGCCCGCCGCGACAGCACGCGTCAGTCCAATCAGAGATCCCGAGCCGTCTCCGATCTTGCTCAAGCCCGCGTCGTAGACCTGAATGCGAGCGCTGGGCACCGAACTGGTCACCGCAAGAAACACATCACCAACCAGAGGCCGGACCACGACCGGAGCGGGCAGTGGACGGCATTCGGTGACATCCGGCACATCGACCTTTACGCCATCGCAGAGCTTGGAGACGACGGTGAGCCGGTCGCCCGATTGCAGCGGCCGTCCAAGGCCAGTGGCAACATCGACTTCGGGCCGCCAGTTCTCGGCTGTCGAAAATTCCACGAGCGTACCTGCGTTTTGTTCAAGCACTGACGTCAGAGCGCCATTGGCGAGGCTGCGCAGTGTGACGAGCTGCTGTCCGGCCACAGGTGCTGGCGGATCAATGACCGGAACCGGCATGGGACTGGGCGGTGCGACCGCTTGCTCCGGCGCGGAGTCGCCGCTGATGTCGGTGCACATCTGCTGACGGGCCGTATAACTGTCACCGAGATTGAACGGCCGGATGGCCGGCGGCAGATTGGTCCAGTCGCCGCCGGTGCCATAGGCCGCCGGGCTCGCGTTGTTGGTCAACACGGTGACCAGGGCGCCCCTCACATGCCGGACGGCGATCGTGTGGCCGCATTGGTGAATGAGTGTGGGGTCGATGCGGGGCAGTGGCAGACCGCTCGGATAAGCAACCTGATGGTCTTCCACGGTGACGCTTGGCGATGGGCCTGAGACAATACCGTTTACATCCTGAAAAGCGTCGACCACGTCGCCCGCGACCAGTGCCCCGGTCTGCACGATCAAGCTGCTCGGCTTTGTGACCTGCACCGCAGCCCGGTCAGCGCCGTTAATCCGCACCACCAGCTTGGCGCCATAGATCGCGCCTTTCACTTCTGCCGCCTGCGTGCAGGCGTAGAGCGGCCCGATAACGAGCGGTGGCGACACCACTTTGGGATCGTCCTTGACGTCCGGCAGATCGACAATCCCGCCCGGCGGCGTAGACTGACGGCAGAAGGCGCGCATGGCGTTGATATGTTTTTGATAGGGAGGTCCGCCAGGCATGGTGTTGCCGATGGCATTGCTGACCACCGCGCTGCAATAGCCCGAGGTTCCGCCCATGACGCGATTGAGTTCCAGGATGTCGGGAAAACGTCCGGCGTTCCCTTGTTCATGACACGACAGGCAACTGCCGTCGCGTACCGGCGGCAGCTCGTTGATTGCCACCTGTCCCAGCAGGCCGCTTGGCCCGGGGTTCTGCGGCCAGTCCGGGCGGACGAGCGGCGTGTACCAATTCTCCGGATGATTGGCCGGCGCCATGTTCAGGAACGATGCCGGATGTACGACATAGGGGTTTTCCCCGGCATGGCAGTCCGAGCAAACATCGCCCAGATTACCGCCCGAGAGAAACTGGTCCATCGGTACCTTGTCACCGACCGCGACATTGGCGTTATCGTAGAAACAGGCGTTCGAACTCTTCTTGCCGAGACAGATGACGCCAAGCAGGCTGATGGTATTGCCATTGATGCGCGGCAGCGCCACGCAAAGGCCCTCGGGCGATTGGCTGTCGAAACGGTAAATCCTGGCGGGATTTCCCGACCCCAGGAAGTTCGGGTTGAGATCGCCGACGAGATTCCACTTGCCGGGCCCTTCCTCGCCCCAGGTCGGTGGCGTCGGCACGCCGGCATTGGCGCATTCGCGAATGTATTGGGCGCCAGTCGCCATGGTGGCCTTGCGCGCCATGCCGTTCTTGTTCAGGATCTCGAGCACATCGCGCGGCAGGCCCGAGGCCTTGTCGACAGTCGCCCAGAATTCCTTTTCGCCTAACACATCCTTGTACCAGGCCATGCGCAAGGTGCGGTTCTTGGCGAAGAGTTGCGCCCGGTCGGCAGGGGCCACGGTTTCCGTCAGCCATTCGAACAGCAGGAAACGCGCGGTCATGTCGTCGGCGCGCGGTTCCTTGACGAGCATTACCCGCTTTTCGCCGAGGGCATCGCGCACAGCCGGTTCCGCTTCAGCGAGCAGCCGGTCGATGTAGAAATCCACGATGCGGCGCACCGTTTCCGGCGTCGGCTTGATTTCCTTGCCACCGGCGTCGAACAATTTGCCATAGGCCGCGGTGGCGACCGGGTCCGCCGGCTTTGCGACTTCAAAGCCGCTGGTCGGCGCGTCTTGACCAAAGACGCTTCCGGATTGGATCGAGGCGAGGCAAACAGCAATTGCTGCAAGGTAGTTTCTGAGAATTCGAAGCATGGCAACCTCCGCCAGCGCCACGCATGGCGCCATCCAAATTTTCCAACGTCATCGAAGAACGTGCAGGGTATCATAGCCGTGACGCTACGGCAATCGATGTTTCGCCGTGATGGTTTATGGGAGCCGTTGATCGCTCCAAATGTCGCGTGCGGCATGAGCGGTTAACGGCCCGCTTCGGGGTTGCAGCGTAGCGGTGGGGCCGGACTTGATCAGCACCTGGCGGATGTCAGACAAATATTGACCGCTTTCGCGCCTGGCGTTGGAAATCGGCTCTGCTGTCGGTGCGGAACCTTCCATGCTTGTTTGCCGCCGTCTCTGCGCGAAGTTGGCGATCGGTACGCGCGCCGCAGGGCTGGCTTTGGGCAGGAGGCCAATGCTTGATAGAAGTCAACTATAAACACGTCAAAACACGCCGATTTTACGTGCTCCAGACGGCGTCACACGCCATGTTTCACGCCCAAATAGGCACCAAATCACGCCGAAACAAAGGGTTTGCATGTAATAGGAATTGTTTCACGTGAAACATTCCGGCCGAAAAAATTTGAACACTTTTTCCGTCTTCAGGCGCCTCCGGCCGCTCTAATCGCTGCCTCCACCGCCTCCTCGACGGTCATTTCGGAGGTGTCGATGACCACCGCATCCTCCGCCGCCAGCAAGGGTGCGGCGGCGCGGTTGCGGTCGCGGGTGTCGCGGGCCAAAATATCGGCCAGCACGTCTTCATAGGAGGCCGCCCGGAGTTCGGCTTGCCGCCGCAAGGCGCGGACATAGGCGCTGGCGGTAATATAGAGTTTCACATCGGCAGTTGGACAGACCACGGTGCCGATGTCGCGGCCATCGAGCACGGCGCCGGGGCTTTGGCGCGCGAAGATTCGCTGGAAGTCCAGCAGGGCGGCGCGCACTTCCGGAATGACGGCGACGATCGAGGCCGCCGCGCCGACGTCCTCGCTGCGCAGATCGGCATCGCTATAATGCCGGACATCGAGGCTTTGCGCGCTGGCGACGGCGGCGGCCCGGTCATGCGGGTCCTTGGCCTGCCGCAACAGGCTTAAACCCACCATGCGGTAAAGCGATCCGGTATCGAGGAAGTGATAGCCGAAATGCTCTGCCAGGGCGCGGGCAATGGTGCCCTTGCCGGCGGCGGCTGGTCCGTCAACGGCGATGATCATTTGGCTTCAGGCGGAGCAATCCGCGCGCCCATGCCGTTCATCAGGGCGGTGAAGCCGGGAAAGCTGGTGGCGATGAAGGCACTGTCATCGATGGTTGTATAGATGCGTGAGGCCAGCCCCATGACCATGAAAGACATAGCGATGCGGTGATCCATGTGAGTGACGACGCTGCCGCCACCCGGCGCACCACCGCCCTGCACTTCCAGCCAGTCGCGTCCGGAATGGGTGGGAACGCCATTGGCCTGCAGACCTGCTTCAACCGCCGCCAGCCGGTCGCTTTCCTTGACGCGGAGTTCCTCCAGCCCCTCCATGCGCGTGGTGCCATCGGCGAAGGATGCCGCCACAGAGAGGATCGGATATTCGTCGATCATCGAGGGCGCGCGCGAAGCCGCAACGCGGATGCCATGCAGGCGCGAGGTTTTGACATGCAGGTCGCCCACCTCTTCACCGCCCGCCAACCGGCGGTTCTCGATCGTGATGTCACCACCCATCTCGATCAGCGTCTCGATCAGCCCGGTGCGTGTCGGATTGAGCATGATGTTTTCAATGACGATGTCAGAATCCGGCGTGATCAGCGCTGCCACCATGGCAAACGCGGCCGACGAAGGATCGCCCGGAACATCAATGTTCTGGGCCTTCAACTCATGCTGGCCGGTGATTTTGATGTGGCGGCCATCCGGCTTCTGCTCAACCGTGATGGCGGCGCCGAAGCCCTTCAGCATACGCTCGGTATGGTCGCGCGTCGGTGTGGGCTCGATGACGGTGGTGACACCCGGCGTATTGAGGCCAGCCAGCAGCACGGCGGATTTCACCTGGGCGGAGGCGACGGGCAGCGTGTAGGTGACGGGCACCGGGTTCCTTGCTCCATGCAAGGTCAGCGGCAGACGGTTTCCGTCCGCCGTTTCGAAACCGGTGCCGAACAGTGCCAGCGGAACAGTGACCCGTCCCATCGGGCGTTTCGACAAAGAGGCATCGCCAATACAACGGGCGATCAGCGGGGTTGTCGCCATCAACCCCATGGCCAGCCTCACGCCGGTGCCGGAATTGCCGAAATCCAGGGGTTGGGAGGGTGTTCTGAGACCTGCCACACCCACACCCTGAACGCGCCACGTGCCATCGGCATCGCGGGCGGCATCGGCACCCAATGCCGTCATCGCCCGGGCTGTGTTGATCACGTCCTCGGCTTCGAGCAAACCCTTGATGCGGGTTTCGCCGATGGCAACGGCCCCGAACATCAGGGCGCGATGCGACATGGATTTATCGCCCGGTACGCGGATTCGCCCCCGCAAGCCCGAGGCTTTGCGCGAGATCAGGGGAAGGGGAGTGACGGAAGAACTGGATTGGGTCATGGCGGTTCCGATACACGATCCCGCCGGCCTCTGTCACCATCCGGCTGCGATGGCTTTTGACAATGGTGCAAAGAAGTGTCATGGAGCGGCTCAATCATGCCATTCCCAGTCGTCGAAAGGATCAACCGTGGTCAAGGCTGAACTCGGAACCAAGCGCACGTGCCCGTCTTGCGCTACGCGTTTCTACGATCTCTTGAAGAACCCCATCGTCTGCCCGAAATGCGGCGCAAACTTCGTCGCGGCCTCGGTGTTGCCGTCGAAGGGCGACATGCCGGCCATGCCGCCGATGCCGAAGCCGCGCGAGGCCGAGGTCGATGATATCGAAGTGGCCGATGTCGAACTCGTCAGTCTCGAGGATGCGGAAGCCCCCGACGTCGCCGACGATGAAACCGCTGGTATCGAGGATGTCGATCTGGGCGAGGACGCCGGCGCCGCCGAAAGCGAGGACGATACGTTCCTCGTGGAGGAAGAAGAGGAAGGCGATAACATGTCGGGCCTTCTCGATGGCCCGGGCGGCAAGGAAGACGAAGAAGAGAGCTGAAGAAATTCCGCTTGATTGTTGGCTTGGGCGGAACTAGGTTCCGGCCGCTTCGCCGCCCCCAAAGCGGTGTTCAGGAATGGTTTAAGGGGTCATAGCTCAGTTGGGAGAGCGCTTGAATGGCATTCAAGAGGTCGGCGGTTCGATTCCGCCTGGCTCCACCATCCAGTCTCTGACGAACTCACAGTTCTCTGTACACTCCCGAATAGCCCCGACAGTTCCGTGGCTTGCGCAGTATGCTCGGCCCAATTGCAGTCTCACAAGAGACTTTGCAGGAGCCATTTCCCCCGTATTCTCGGCACCGTCTCAGGGCCTCGAAAACATTTTCCCAAAATCCCTATCTCAGTTGTGCCGAGACTGGTTCGTCAGTGAGGCGAGACACGTTCGTCAGTTGCTCGGTTCTGGCTCAAGATGCTCGAACGAAAGTAGCTGGACACCACAGGTGACCAGCCACGAAGACCTAAGGTCTACGTCCGCTTCAGCCGAGACCGAACTGTTGCCGTTGCAGAACCCAGTCGGCAGGAAGATCAGTCATCTGGGAGACACCTAGACCGCGAGGCAGTCTGCCGTCGATAGCGGCCTGCACAATGTCAGGCGCCAGGAAAGCAAGCGACAGGGTCGAGCGGACAGTCTTCTCGGAGATCTGATGCTTCGCTGCCAGCTCCGCGATGTCCTCCGCATCGCCCGATATGAGTTGATCCATCCAACATCGTCCCTGCGCAACAGCCTTGAGAAGTCTCGTCCGCGCCTCGCTCCGGATTGGCCTCGCTGAGGTAGCCGGTTTGTCATTACCCAGAACTTCCCGCTTGCGGATTGCTGACGGTTTTGACCAGGAGATGACCAAAGATTCAGTTCTGGAATGGTCGTCAGGTAGATCAGTCTCCGATGATATAGATTCGATCGCTCTCGAGTTGACAACGAGGCGGTCCGGGTGGACGACGACTTTCTCGACCGAGTTCCGGACAAGATCGACAGCAACATCGTTCGCGGTGTAGCCCGGAACAATCTCCAAATGTTTGAGGACAGCTTCTGCCACCGCCTGCTCGATCTCACGTGCCGGGACACGGTGGACAGATCCTGCCCTTGCCTTCTGTCCCTGTGCCAGAACCCAAGACTGGTAGTAACGATAGCGGACGCTGCCCTTTTTCACATGAACCGGCGTCATCCGGTTTCCCTTGTCATCATAGATGAGACCGGCCAGCATGGCGCCGGATCGCTCATAGCCGTTCCGCTTGCTGCT
>JANLTS010000174.1:0-6890 GCA_031363045.1 Hyphomicrobiales bacterium | reverse complement strand
GAAAGAATCGGTCATCTTCTGCGACCGCATCATGAGCCTCGGCTTCTACAACGCCTACAAGGCGGGCATTTCCTTCGGCAAGGATGACATGGTCATTCCCGAAACCAAGGAGAAGATCGTCGGCACGACGCGCGAACTGGTGAAAGAGTTCGAGCAACAGTACATCGACGGCCTGATCACCCAGGGCGAGAAGTACAACAAGGTCGTCGACGCCTGGGCCAAGACTACCGACAAGGTGGCCGAGGAAATGATGGCCCGCATCTCTGCGGTGAAGACCGATCCGGTCACTGGCCGCGAAGAGCAGATCAACTCGATCTACATGATGAGCCACTCCGGTGCGCGCGGCTCGCCAGCCCAGATGAAGCAGCTGGGCGGTATGCGCGGACTAATGGCCAAACCGTCGGGCGAGATCATCGAAACGCCGATCATCTCGAACTTCAAGGAAGGCTTGTCGGTTCTCGAGTATTTCAACTCGACGCACGGTGCCCGTAAGGGTCTGGCCGACACAGCACTCAAGACGGCGAACTCAGGTTATCTCACCCGCCGTCTTGTCGACGTGGCGCAAGATGCCATCATCTCGGAAGTCGATTGCGGCACCAAAGCCTCGATAACCGCGCGTCCGATCATCGACGCCGGCCAGGTCATTGCCTCGCTCGGCTTCCGCGTTCTGGGCCGTACCACGGCGCAGGACGTTGTCGATCCGGCCACCGGCACGGTTATCCTGCCGGCGGGCGAGGAGATCATGGAATCGCATGTCGAGAAGATCGAGAAGTCGAGCATCACCGAGCTCCGCATTCGCTCGGTGCTGACGTGTGAAACCAAGTTCGGCGTCTGCGGCAAGTGCTATGGCCGCGACCTGGCGCGTGGAACTGCCGTCAACATGGGTGAAGCTGTGGGCGTCATCGCCGCGCAATCGATCGGTGAACCTGGTACCCAGCTCACCATGCGTACTTTCCACATCGGCGGCACGGCGCAGGTGCTCGATCAGTCTTTCGTGGAATCAAACCACGACGGCAAGATCGTCATCCGCAACCGTAACTTCGCCAAGGATGGCACGGGCCGGTTGATGGTCATGGGCCGCAACACGACGATCGTCGTGGTCGATCCGCAAGGCAACGAGCGCGCCGTCCACAAGGTGGGCTACGGCACGCGGATGCTGGTTGATGAGGGTGATCAGGTGAAGCGCGGCATGCGCATTGCCGAATGGGACCCCTATACGCGGCCGTTGATGACGGAAGCCGATGGCACGGTGGAGTTCGAGGACGTGGTCGAAGGCGTTTCAGTGAACGAAATCGCCGACGAAGCGACCGGCATCACCAACCGTGTCATCATCGACTGGCGTTCCAACCAGCGCGGCTCGTCACTGAAGCCCGCATTGGTGGTGAAGGACAAGGACGGCAAGGTGCAGAAGCTCGCCCGTGGCGGCGAGGCCCGCTACCTGCTGTCGGTCGATGCCGTGCTCTCGGTTGATCCGGGTGCCAAGGTGCAGGCCGGCGACGTTCTCGCCCGCATCCCGCTCGAAAGCGCCAAGACGCGCGACATCACCGGCGGTCTGCCGCGGGTGGCCGAGCTGTTCGAAGCCCGCAGGCCTAAGGACCATGCGATCATCGCCGAAATCTCGGGCCGCGTGGAATTCGGACGCGACTACAAGAACAAGCGCCGCATCCGCGTGGTGCCGCAGGAGGATGGCGCCGAGGCTGTCGAGTATTTGATCCCCAAGGGCAAGCACCTTCCCGTTCAGGAAGGCGACTTCATCGAGAAGGGCGAGTACATCATGGACGGCAACCCGGCGCCGCATGACATTCTGGACATCAAAGGCGTGGAAGAACTGGCTTCATTCCTCGTCAACGAAATCCAGGAAGTCTACCGGTTGCAGGGCGTGAACATCAACGACAAGCACATTGAGGTGATTGTCCGCCAGATGCTGCAGAAGGTCGAGATCACCGACACCGGCGAATCGACCCTGCTCATGGGCGAACAGGTGGACCGCGAGGAGCTCGACAACGAGAACGAGAAGCTGATCGCCGAGGGCATGAAGCCAGCGGCCGGAAAGCCTGTGTTGCTGGGCATTACCAAGGCCTCGCTGCAAACGCGTTCATTCATCTCGGCCGCCTCGTTCCAGGAAACCACCAGGGTGCTGACTGAAGCCTCGATCATCGGCAAGATCGATACGCTGGAAGGCCTGAAAGAGAACGTCATCGTCGGCCGTCTGATCCCGGCTGGCACCGGCGGCATGCTCTCCAGGCTCCGCCAGGTCGCCGACAAGCGCGACACGATGATCCTCGAAGAGCAGGCCCGCGCGGCGGAATTGCCAGCGGCTGAGTAAGGCTTCGACGCCAATACAGCAGCAAAGGCCCGGTGATGAACCGGGCCTTTGCGTTATGAAGCAGCATCGAAGCCGATTGCACAACAACGGTGGAGAGTGTAGCCTTTCGAACATGAAAGCCGGGCTATTCTTGTTGTGTCAGAAGTACTTCTCAAGTGCGGGTCAGGCGTGTGCCAAAATCAGGAGCGTCCGCTAGCATGGTCGATCTACTAAACAAGAGCGCCTACGAAAAAAAGTTCGAGAAGCATGCAAACGAAATGCCGTTTGCAGACGCGGTCAAGTATCACGTCGGCGGCATCGAGAACTACTACGTCATCAGTGCAATTGAGCGCCGCCTGATGGAGATGGAAGGGCTTTCAAACGGCAATTACCTGATCGACCTGGGATCCGGGTCCGGTCGCTTAGCGGGGGCCCTCAAGAGCAAGTTTGATGTCAAGTATCTCGGACTGGAGATCGTCGAACGGCTGGTCGAGCATTGCCGTGCGCAGATACCTGGCTATCGTTTCGAAGTGCCCGATGGTTTCAGCATCCGCGAGAAGGATGGACAGGCCGACTTTGTCACGGCCTTCTCATTGTTCACACACTTGCTGCATGAACAGACTTATCTCTACATCCAGGACGCTTTGCGGGTTCTGAAACCCGGCGGCAAGTTGGTGCTGTCGTTTCTCGAATACCGTATTGCCGCACACCGGACATTGTTCCTCAACGCCGTGCGCAACAGCCACCTCGACCGTCCGCTGATCGTCTTCAACGACCGTGAAGGGTTGAAATTCTATGCGGAGACTCTGGGCTTTTCCGACATCCGCTTCATTGACGGTTCAGAACAGATTGTTGATTTTCCAGTTCCGGAGAAGCTGCCGGACGGAGCGATGATATCGGGGAACCGGAGCTTCGGCCAGTCAGTCTGCGTCATGACGAAGTAACCGGGCTTCCTTTGCTCTACCAAGGCGTTTGGATCAGAGGTGTTTCCGGATCATTTCGGCGTGTTTCGCAAGTACACCATGATCGGCCATCTGGCCGGTGTGCGGGCGCAAGTCCGTTGCGCTAGAGCGCGGTATGACGTGAAAATGCAAGTGGAAGACCGTTTGACCGGCGGCGGGTTCATTGAACTGTTTGATCAGAATGCCATCGGCACCGAAGGCCTGGCGGACGGCATTGGCAACCTTCTGAACAGTGGCCATCAAGGCACCGAGTATCGCTGGATCAGCATCGAGCAGATTGCGCGAAGGTGACTTGGGGATCACCAGCGTGTGGCCATCGGCCTGTGGCATCACATCCATGAAGGCCAGCGTCGCTTCGTCCTCATAGACCTTGTGACAGGGAATTTCACCGCGCAGGATCTTGGCGAAGATGTTGTTGGTGTCGTAGGTCATGGCGGCCTCGTCAGTCATCGGTTTCGTGGCGGAAGGGTGAATGTTCGGCAAGCGACTGCTGCTCCTGGTCGATGCCGTGGCGCTCTGCCTCAAGATAATTGGCGACAGCGCGCGACAGGCCAGGGTGGGCGAGATAATGCAAGCTGTAGGTCTTCTGCGGAAGATAGCCACGCGCCAATTTATGAGCGCCTTGCGCGCCAGCCTCGACACGGGCGAGCTTTCGGGCGATGGCAAAGTCGATGGCCTGATAGTAGCAGGTCTCGAAATGCAGGTTGGGGTGATGCTCGATGGCCCCCCAGTTGCGGCCATAGAGGGCATGTGAGCCGATGAAGTTGAGAGCCCCCGCGATCAAGCGGCCTTCACGCTCAGCCATCACCAGCAACACGTGCGCGGCCATTGATTGCCCGATGAGACTGAAGAACTTGCGATTGAGATAGGGCTGACCCCATTTGCGCGAACTGGTGTCCATGTAAAAGTCGAAGAAGGCATCCCAGTGCCGCTCCGCGATATCGCCGCCGGTGAGAGCATGCATTTTGATACCCACGTTTGCCGGCGAGGCGCGTTCCTTGCGGATGTTCTTGCGCTTCTGCGAGGACAACGATGTCAGGAACGCATCGAAGGTTTCATAACCATGATTATGCCAGTGGAATTGAATGTCGGTGCGTTGCAACCACTCCTTGCCACCGAGCCCAAGCCAATCGGCTTCCGGCAGGAAGGTGATGTGGACGGACGAGGCCTTTTCCTCCGCACACAGAACAACAAGTCCTTGCGCCAGTTGCTTTCGCGTTGCGGCATCGGCGGCAAAGAGCCGGGGACCGGTGACGGGTGAAAAGGGCACCGAGACTTGCAGTTTCGGATAGTAGCGGCCTCCGGCGCGAACATAGGCATCGGCCCAGCCGTGATCGAAGACATATTCGCCGTAGGAATGTGACTTCCGGAAGCAGGGGACGATGCCGATGAGCTTGCCCTGTTCCTCGAGCAGCAAATGGCGCGGCGCCCAGCCCTCCTTGGCCACGGCGCAGCCCGAGTCCTCGAGGCAACGGAAGAAATCATACGACACCAGCGGGTTGAATTCAGCACCCGGCGGATTAGCCAGGAGGTCCCAGTCACCCTTGGCAATGGCATGGATATTGGTGACCGCCTTCAACATTCAGGCAAGGTAGTTTTCAAAGGTGACTTGATCGCAGTCGCGCAGGGCGATTGCAGATTGCCGGGGCGAGCGGATGGTCCAGGTGATGACCGGCATGCCGAGGGCGCGCAATTCCGCAACCGGCGCCCATGGCAGTTCATCAATATCCATCGACAAAAAATGCGGACGGATTCGCTGGACGCATGCCAGGGTGCGAAGTTCCAGCCGGAGTGCTGGCGGCAGCCGGTTGTAGAATGGGTCAAACCCGCGGTCCGAGATAAACCCCCGTATGGTTCCGGGTGACAGTCTCCTGACGGCCGCAATCACGTCAGGATCGAAAGACATAAGGCCATATTGCCCGGAGTATGAATTCAAGACTGCCAGTGTCCGCCGCGCCAGCGTGTCATCGCCGTCCCACTGTGGTTTCAATTCGATGACCAGCGGTACCTTGCCAGCCACCAGATCCAGCAGCTCCTTCAAGGTCGGGATGGCTTCCGTGCTGTAACGGAATTTGATCTTCTTCAATTCAGCTGCCGTGCGGTCTTTCACCTCGCCGCTGGCCTCGGTCACCCTGTCTAGCGTGTTGTCGTGGAACAGCACGGCCTCGCCATCGCGCGTGACTTGCAGGTCACACTCGATGGCGTAGTTACCCTTGATGGCGGCTGCGAATGCGCCAAAGGTGTTTTCGACGACACCCTTCCGCCAGTCATGCAGACCGCGATGCGCAATGGGCCGCGCCGTCAGCCACGACAGGTCAGGCTTTTGTTCCGGCATG
Organism: Hyphomicrobiales bacterium; assembly: GCA_031363045.1. Classification (GTDB taxonomy): domain Bacteria; phylum Pseudomonadota; class Alphaproteobacteria; order Rhizobiales; family Aestuariivirgaceae; genus Aestuariivirga. The sequence goes on along the minus strand of JANLTS010000174.1, from coordinate 1,287 downwards.
CCTATTCGATCTCGATGATGGCCTCGACTTCGGTCGAGATTCCGAAGGGCAAAGACGGTGAGGCAACGGCCGAGCGCGCGTGGCGCCCCTTGTCGCCGAACACCTCGACCATGAAATCCGATGCACCATTGATGACTTTGGGATGATCCTTGAAATCATGCGTGGCATTGACGAAGCCAACGAGTTTCACCACGCGCTTCACCCGGTCAAGATCGCCGCCACAGGCATCCTTCAGTTGCGCGACGACGTTGATGGCGCAAAGCCTCGCCGACTTGATGCCGTCTTCAAGCGAGATGTCATCACCAAGGCGGCCCTGCAACGTGATCTTGCCGCCGTCGATAGGGCCTTGCCCGGATATGAACACCAGGTTTCCGGTCCGCACCCACGGCACGTAATTGGCAACCGGCTTGGCGGCCTCGGGCAGGGTGACGCCGATCTCGGCGAGGCGTTGGTCGATCTTTCCCATATCAGTCTCCAGTCAGTAAATCAGTGGGGCGTTGTCCGGCAAAGAATTGCGCGAGGTTGTCGATGCATTTGTGGCCCATGGCACTGCGCGTGCCCGGTGTGGCGCTGCCGATGTGCGGCAGCAGGAAGACATTGTCGAGCGAACGGTAGCGCGGATCGATATCGGGCTCGCCCTTGAAGACATCGAGCCCGGCTGCGGCGAGCCGGCCAGAGGTGAGGGCGGTGATGAGGGCGTCATCATCGACAATGTCACCACGCGCCGAATTCACGACAATGGCATTCTCGGGCATCAGTGCAATGCTGCGGGTGTTGACGATGCCTCGGGTTTCGGGCGTCGAGGCGCAGTTGATCGACAGGAAATCGCAATGGGGCAACATGGCCTCGAACGTCGGGTGATAGCGCGCACCCTCGTCATCGGGCGCGGCGACGGGTTTCCGCGAGTGATAATGCAGTTCCATGCCGAAGCCCTTGGCGCGGCGGGCCACCGCCTGGCCAATGCGCCCCATGCCGAGGATACCGAGCCGCCTGCCTGAAAGGTCATATCCCATTGGCGATATCAGCGTTGTCGCACCCCAGCGGTTTTCGCGCACCATGCGGTCACCCCACGAGGCGCCGCGCGCCGCACCCAACAACAACAGCATGGCGATGTCGGCGGTAGCATCGGTCAACACACCCGGCGTATTGGTGACGGCGATGCCCTTGGCCTTGGCTTGCGGAATGCTCAAATGGTCATAGCCAACCGAATGTGTGGCGATGATGCGAATCGATGATGGCAGGGAGGGGATAAAATCCGGCCCCAGCTTGTCGAATGACGTGAGCAGG
>JANLTS010000171.1:0-7170 GCA_031363045.1 Hyphomicrobiales bacterium | reverse complement strand
TCCGACACATTCTATGGCCGCTCGTTCATTGCCGATCATCAGGGCGAAAAGATTGTGGAGATGAACCGCGTGCAGGAGGGTGTGAGCCTCGCGAGTTTCGATCTCGGCATGATCCGCGAGCTGCGCCGCACCTGGGGGGTGTTCCGCGACAGGCGGCCGGAAATGTACGGGGCGTTGATGACGATCGACGGACGGACGCGGAGTGCGGCGGTCGGCTAAACCCGCGGTTCAGCCAATGTTCATGTGATAAGTATCACAAAGCTGCCCTATTGTCAGGAGGACAACATGGCTGACTTTCCGACTTCCGGCGACGATGTGATTTTCGGTACGTCGGCCGGAGATACCATCAATGCACTCGGCGGCAATGATGCGATCTTTCGGGGCCAATGGTGATGATGATCTGTCCGGCGGCAGTGGTGACGACACGCTCACAGGGGGGCTGGGGCTCGATACCCTGAGCGGTGGGCGTGGAGGAAGCGACACTGTATCCTATGCATTTTCTGTTTCTGGCGTTGCGGCCAATCTGAATGTTGGCTTCGGATATATGAAGAGTGCGGGCATTGATGCCGACCGGGACACATTCTTCGGCATTGAAAATCTCGATGGCGGGCTGGGCGACGATAACTTCTACGGCAATGACTTCGCCAACCGGCTGCGCGGCAATGGCGGAAACGACGAATTCTATGGCCTCGACGGCGACGATACACTGGAAGGCGGCGCCGGCAATGACGGTCTCATCGGCCAGGACGGTGACGATCTGCTGATTGGAGGTTCTGGTGACGACAGGCTCGCAGGCGGGATCGGCGACGATACGCTTACTGGCGGAACAGGCGACGACACGATAACTGGCCGGGAGGGCGCAGACATCATCAGTGGCGGTTCCGGTGTTGACTGGCTGATGTACCAGTCCACCGAGGCGTTGACGGTTGATCTCGCCACCAACACCGTCTCGGGCGGCGTTGCGGAGGGCGATACCATCTCCGGCATGGAAAATGTCTATGGTTCGACCAAGGATGACGTGCTGCGCGGCGACGGCAATGCCAATCACATCATCGGCAATATGGGCAATGACATCATCTCGGGACGCGGCGGGGAAGATATTTTGTGGGGTGACTTTGCCGATGACACGATCTCCGGCGATGATGGCAACGATGAAATTTATGGTGGTGACGGCATCGACATTCTGCGCGGCGGCGCGGGGGCCGACAGTCTGCGCGGCGGCGGCGGCCTGGACACCTTCGACTATCTGAATTTCGAATCCTTTAGCTCAAGAAATCCGACCTGGGATGTTATCGAGGACTTCGAGCAGGGGCTTGATGTCATCAGTATCCGGCTGAAGGAATTTTTCAGTTTGGGTCCATTGGAATTCATCGGCAATGCCGCCTTCGAAGTTGGGCAGCCGGGCGAAGTGCGTTTTTTCAGCGGCCATGGCAGAACCTGGATCGACATCAATGTCGACAATGACACCACGGCCGAAATGCGCATTGAGCTGGCGGGCGTGTTCACCCTCGAAGCGAGCGATTTCGGTTTCACCTGAAGGCGGAGCCCTTGGCCCGCCGAGTTCTGAAATGTGATTAGGCCCATAGGAGTTTTCGATGGCTGATTTTCCAACCAATGGCGACGACGTGATCTTCGGCACCAAGGCCGGAGAGACGATCGAGGCGCTCGGTGGCAACGACACGGTGTTCGGCTTGGGCGGCAATGATTTTCTGTGGGGCAACAGCGGCAATGACCGCTTGAACGGCGGCCTCGGGCAAAACAACCTGATTGGCGGCGATGGCTTCGACACCGCCTATTATGCACTGATGACGACCGGTGTCCGGGCAAATCTGACGACCGGATATGCCTTCATCGACGCCAGTGGCGGGGAGAATTATGATTTCCTTGTCGGTATCGAGAATCTCGAAGGCGGTGCCGGCGATGATACTCTCACCGGCAATCGTGGCCAGAATTTTATCGATGGCAACAATGGTGACGATGTCATCAAGGGCGGCAGCGGCAGCGATGCCCTCACCGGTGGCGCTGGCGATGACAAGCTCTATGGTGCGACGGAAGCCGATATCATCGACGGTGGGGCGGGCGACGATTCGGTGTGGGGAGGCTCCGGTGCTGATCTGCTGAACGGCGGCAGTGACGGGGAATTCGGTGATACCCTGCGTTACGATGACAGCCCGCTTGGCGTCGTCATCGACCTCGCCGCCAATTTCGCCTCGGGCGGCGACGCCGCGGGCGACAAGATCAGCGGCTTCGAGGGCATTTTCGGCAGTGACTTTGGCGACGACCTTCTCGGCAATGACAAGGCCAACTTCTTTTGGGCCGGTGACGAGGGCGACGAAATTGAAGGCCGTGGCGGCGAAGACACGATCAACGGCAGGGGCGGCGAAGACAACATCCGCGGCGGCGGCGGCAACGACTTTATCGAAGGTGGCGGCGGCGGGGACAATCTACTCGGTGGTGCTGGCGGCGATGGCTTCAGCTACCGTGACGCTTCTGAAAGCGGGTTGGCCGCAGGTGATCGTGACGTGATCGAGGACTTCAAACAAGGCGCCGATGAAATTGTGTTGTTTGGTGTGCTGGGTAACGACGGCGTGTTCATCGGAACCGGAGCTTTTGCTGACGGCGTCGCGGGACAGGTGCGCTACAGCAACAACAACGGCAAGACCATTATCGCAATTGATGTTGATGGCGAGAACGGCGCCGACATGCGGATCGAACTCATCGGCAGTTTCACGCTGACCGGCAGCGACTTCGATATTTAGTGCCGGAGCACTTCAGCCGGGCTGGATGTTCTGGTTGAGGCGGAACAGATTGTGCGGGTCGTATTGACGTTTCACCTGCTGCAGACGGGAGTAAGTCATTTCGCCAAGTGCGGACTTTACCAGCTGCTGGTCCTCACCAAGGCCCGGGAAGTTGAGATAGAGCCGTCCTGTGGAGTGGCGCTGCAGGTGATCCCAGGCGTTGCGCGCCCAGGCGATGTTGGCGGCATCGTCCTTTGCATCAGACCAGATGGCATCGAGGCTCAGCATGAAGGGTGCCGAGCGGTCACCGAAGGCCGTGGCATCGGGCTTCACGCGCTGCATGGCGCCGCCGAACTTCCAGATCGAGGCGAAGGTCATTTCTGAAGGGCGCTTGGCCAGTTGCGCGGTGACATCATGGATCACGGTGTCATCCAAGGCTTTGAGGTACGTTGACTTCCAGTAGCAACGGTCGCGGCCCTTGGGGAAGATGGCGTCATAGAGCGTCTGGATGGTGCGGTAGGCCATGGCGCCGCTGAAATCGAGCATAGAGTCGCCAAAACGACGGAGTGTGGCGGTGATGCGATCGCCTTCATCCGCCGGGCCATCATAGACGTGGGCCAGAGCCACGACGCGGCGGCCCCAGGTGTTTTCGGGGTAAGCTGGATCATGGGGGATGGTCGAGAATTCAGCGAGGCCGCTCAAACCTTCCGGCGCGTTGGCCATGAAGTCGCGCCACTTCGGCAGGATCTCATTGGCGCGCTCCTCGGCATAAATGGGGGCGCAGAAGAAGAGTTCAGGTTCAATCGCATGAATTTTGAATTCGAAATTCACGACGACGCCGAAATTGCCGCCGCCACCGCGCAGGCCCCAGAGCAGATCCGGATTTTCCGTCTCGCTGCAATGAACAAGACGGCCATCGGCGGTGACGACATCGGCGCCCACCAGATTGTCGCAAGCCAGGCCATGGCGTCCGCGCAGCCAGCCGATGCCGCCCGATAGTGTGAGCCCGGCAACGCCGGTGCCCGAGATGAGGCCGCCTGGTGTGGCGCGGTTGAAGGCGGTGGTGGCAGCATCGACATCGAGCCAATGGGCGCCGCTCTCGACAAAGGCGCGATCAAGGGCCGGTGACAGGCGGACGCCGTTCATCAGGGTCATGTCGATCATCATGCCGGCATCGCAGACGGCGTAACCCGCGACGTTGTGGCCACCCGAACGGATAGCGAGCGGCAGGTGATGATCGCGGGCGAAGTTCACCGCCGCCGCCACGTCGCCAGCATTGCGGCAACGGGCGATGAGGGCTGGCCTGCGGTCGATCATGCCATTCCAGACGACACGCGCCGCGTCATAGGTGGGACTGGTGGTGTCAAGAACCTCGCCACGGAAACGGCTGCGAAGGGTGTCGATGGCGGCGGGGTCGAGTGCGGTTGCGAGCTTGTCGGCCATGGCTGGTTCTCCTGCTGTGGCGGGACGCTAGGCGGTTTGGCGAAACTGCACTAAAGTCGAAATTACAGGAAAGCGGTCATATCTGCCATGAAGGCTCACACAGGCCCTTTGAAGGTGGCAATCGTCGGCGTGCCGGAGGTTACGGCCTCGACGCTCTATGGGCTGTTCGACCTGTTCTCGTCGCCCGGGCGCGACTTCCAGTTTATCACCACGGGTGAGCCGGGATCACAACGCATGAACCCGATGATCGTCGGGCGGACGCTTGGCGGCATTGTGGCGGCGAATGGCATCACCATCACGCCGCATCATGACTTCAGTGATTGCCCGCAACCTGACATCGTCTGCATCCCGGATTTCTTCGTCAATCCCGGTGACAGCTTTGCCGGGCTGTATCAGCCAGAGGTGGATTGGCTGAAGCAAGTGCATGATCGTGGCGCCGTAGTGTCGAGTGCGTGCTCCGGTGCCGTGCTCCTGGGCGAAGCAGGCCTGCTCGCCAATTGCGATGCGACAATTCACTGGGGCTACGTCAAAACGCTGACCAACAATTATCCCGGTGTGACTGTGAAGCCGCAGCAATCGCTGGTGCTGAGCGGCGAGGCGCAACGCATCGTCATGGCCGGTGGCGGGTCGAGCTGGCAGGATCTGGCGCTCTATCTCATTGCCCGGCATGTCGGCCTGCAGGAGGCGATCGAGGTTGCCAAGGTCTATTTGCTGCAGTGGCATGATCTGGGGCAGAAGCCCTTTGCCTCACTGATGTCGTTCCGCCAGACCGATGACGCGGTGATCAACAAATGTCAGGACTGGGTGGCAGAGAACTACGCGACGTCCTCTCCGGTGGCGGCGATGATCGGGGTTTCGCAATTGCCGGAGCGTAGCTTCATGCGGCGTTTCCGCGAGGCCACCGGCCTGACGCCGCTCGACTATGTGCAGGCGCTGCGGTTGGAAGAAGCAAAGCAGATGCTGGAGACGGGCGACCTGGCGGTCGAGGCCATTGCCAATGAAGTGGGCTATGAGGATGCGAGCTTCTTCGGCCGTCTGTTCCGCCGCAAGGTTGGCTTGACGCCGGCGCAATACCGCTTGCGGTTTGGCTCGCTCCGGCGGGCGCTGGGGTGACGGGCCAATAAAATTTGGTTTGTGAACCCGGTGTGAACCCCCGGTTCAGTGATCGCTCATTGCAGATTTGCTTAGGTCTGGCTGATAGCGACAGGAGTTCATCATGGCTTCCTTCTCGACCAATGGCGACGACGTGATTTTCGGCAATGATGGCAATAACACCATCAATGCGCTGGGCGGCAATGATCTGGTGTTCGGCGGTCTCGGCAACGACATCCTCACCGGCAGCCTGGGCGACGATCAAATTTCAGGCGGCAATGGCCTCGATATCCTGAACGGCGGGTCGGGCAACGACACCGCCACCTATGGGTTTTATCTCGACGGCGTGTTCGCGGACTTGCAGCTTGGCCTTGGCTATCTGATTGGTGCGGGCGAAGATGTGGATGGCGATCAGTTTTTCAACATCGAAAATCTCGAAGGCGGTTTTGGCGGCGATCAGTTGTTTGGCAATACTGTTGCCAACACGATTTCCGGGAACTCGGGGAATGATGCGATTTTTGGCCGGACCGGTAACGACACATTGAATGGCGGCAATGGCGACGATCTGATCCATGGCCAAGATGGTAACGATACGATCTCGGGCGGCAACGGCAATGACCTGGTGATCGGGGGTGCGAGTGGCGACGCGATGACTGGCGGTCTGGGGAATGATACAATCGCGTATTATACGTCTTCTCAAAGCGTGACCGTCGATCTCGCAACTGGTACGGCTAGTGGCGGTGACGCCAGCGGCGACAATTTCTCCGGAATCGAGAATGTCATCGGGTCCACCACGGACGATACATTGCTTGGCCACCGCGGTGTCAACGTCATACGAGGTCAGCAGGGCGATGATACGATTTCAGGGCGCGCAGGAAATGATGTCATTTATGGTGAGGGCGTCGGCATTGGCGATGATCCACAGTATGCCGGCAATGACACGATCTCCGGTGACGCTGGTAGTGATTACCTCATTGGCGAAGTCGGCATCGACACCCTGACCGGTGGAACGGGCGCCGATCACTTCAATTTCCATGAGGTGACCCATAGCGGCGTGGGCAACGGACTACGCGATATCATTACCGACTTCGAGCAGGGTGTGGACGTGATCGAAGCGCGTTTCTTTGAGGAAACGCCGGACTTTGACGGCTTTGCATTTATCGGAACCGATGCCTTCACCGATGGCGTGGGCGGCGAAGTGCGCACCACCATCAATGCGATCGGCAACACCATCATCAGCTTGCGTGTTGATACGACAGGTGGCGCCGACATGCAGGTCGAACTCACCGGAGCTATCAATCTGACCGCGGATGATTTCATTTTCTAGAGCAAGACCGTGTTTGTTGGTCTACACATTAACGTCCTCTCCCCGATGGCGCGGGGCGAGGACATAGGTGATCGACCAGCCATCGAACTTCAACTCACAGAACCGGACGCTTTCCTTTCGCCGTGTACCAGCCGCCGAGTTCCTGTTCGTAGGCGAAGGCGGCCTTGAAGACCTTGGCGTCGTCCCAGGTGCGGCCGACGAGTTGCACGCCGGTTGGAACGCCGCTCGCGGCGTGGCCGGACGGCACCGACATCACGGGACAGTTGTGCAGCATGTTGAACTGGTGGGTCATTACCCAGCCGAACTCGGGATCGGCCTTCTTGCCATTGACGGTGAAGTCCGGGTCCCAGGGATCGTGATTGGCTTTGACGGCAGGCACATTGTTGGTGGGGCAGATAAAGAGATCGTGGCTGCTGAGAACGGGTCCCAGCGTCTGGTACATCTGATGGGTGCGGGCCCAGGGCTTGTGGACGTCATCGAGATTCGAGTGACGCTTTGCGCCGGCAGCGAATTTGAGAGCGTAGTCAGTCATCAAGTCAGCATTGTCCTTCTGCTGCCAAATCGTCTGAC
>JANLTS010000141.1:0-2693 GCA_031363045.1 Hyphomicrobiales bacterium | reverse complement strand
TCCTGACGGATGCGGTCGATCGTCCAGCCGGCATAGCGCCGGTGGCTGGACGGCATGTGTTCGGCAACGGTCGTGTGCTTGTGATTGCCGCTCATCCGCATGTGCGCGGCGATCCGCTCGCCCTTGAGGAAGATTTCGACGGTCCTCGCGGTCAGCCGGACCTCGACCGCCGCACGGGCGTAGCGATAGGGAACGCTGTAATAATGCGACCTGGCGTCGACGTGATAATCGATGCCGACGCGGGCTGCACGCCATTCGCAGAAGACATAGGCCTCGACCGGCAATGACTTGAGCGCCGGGCGATCGATCTCTTCGAGCAATTGCCGCCGTGTCACGCCAAGCCGCCGGATCGGACGCTCCTCGTTGAGACGCTTCAGGAGTTCGCCGATTGCGGCGTTGACCTCGCCAAGACTGTAGAAAGTTCGATGACGCAACCGCCCGAGAAGCCATCTCTCGACGATGAGCACCGCCTGCTCGACCTTGGCCTTATCGCGTGGCCGCCGCGGCCTGGCTGGCAAAATGGCGGTGTCGTAATGCGCCGCCATTTCGGCATAGGTGCGATTGACCTGGGGATCGTAGAGACAGGCCTTGATGACGGCTGTCCTGGTATTGTCCGGCACGAGAAGATGCGGGGCGCCGCCAATCGCCGCGCTGAAAACCGGGGCCGCCGGGCCGGGATGATGGGGGTTCACGGCCCGATCCGCCCGACCCCGGGCGTTTCCGCGACCGCCGTTACCGCTCGGAGCGATGAAAGCTTGATCAGCGCGCAGTTTCAGGCGACCTTGCCGTCAATCGGCAGGCCACTTGGGGAATGTCGGTTTGAGCAGGGGCGTGAACCGCCCAAAAGGGGTCCGCCTTTCCGGGTCGCGGCGTGTCAAAACACCAATATACAAAGGAATTTCAGCGATGGCTTGGCTTTCCCCGGGATCATCAACAGGCGGTGGGTTCATCGACCTCGGCGCGACCAACAATCTGTTCATCGCCGCCCAGGTGTCGATTTCGGTGGCACCGGGTCTTTTTGGCTTTGTCGGCTTTGGGACTGCGCAGCGTGCGGTGATCCTTGGTACGATTGCAAGCGAGATTGGCGGTGTCATGGGGGCCAACTCGTTGTCGATAAGCTGGTTGCAGGTTGGCGCGACCGGTCGCGTGCAGGGATTCAAAGACTACGGGTTCTACCTCAATGGCGGTGGCCGGATCGAGAACGCGGGCACGATCTCGTGCTTCGAGGGCATCGGCGTCAATATCGTCAAGTCCGGCGCGAACTCGGCGACGATCATCACCAACTCCGGACTGATCGAGGGCGCGACCGATGGCATCCGGGTCAATAGCGACGCTACCTTTGGCGTGACGTTGACCAATTCCGGCGTCCTGCAAGGCGGTACTGCTGCCTACCAGGATGTCTCGACCGCGGCCCACCAGGACTACATCACCAACACCGGGTCGGTCATCGGCGATGTCCTGCTGGGCAATGGCGACGATCTTTTCGACGGGCGACTGGGCAACCATCAGGGTCTGTTGGACGGTGGGGCGGGCAATGACCGGCTTTATACCGGATCCGGCAGCCAAAGCCTTTTCGGCGGCGACGGCAACGACACGATGATCGGCGGCGCCGGGGCGGACAGTTTCTTTGGCCAGGACGGATTCGACATTGTCTCTTACAGTTCGGCGACCAGCCGGGTCGTCGCTAGTTTGGCCACCGAAGGCACAGTGGGCGACGCGGCAGGCGATGTGTTCAAGTTCATCGGCGTGGTCGACGTGGAGGGGCTGAGGGGATCGGCCTTCAACGATGAGCTGACGGGCGACGGGCTTGCCAACCGGCTTCTGGGCGGCGCAGGCAATGACACGCTGAACGGTGGCCTTGGGATCGACACGCTGTTCGGCCAGACCGGGCAGGATACGTTCGTCTTCAATACCAGACCGAACACAGCCACGAATTTTGACCGGATCACCGACTATGTTGTGGCGGATGACCGGGTCCGGCTGGACGATGCGGTGTTCGTAGGGGTCGGGCCGGTGGGCGCGTTGACGGCTGAAGCGTTCCGGATCAACGCGACCGGGTTGGCGGGCGATCCGACGGACCGGATCATCTACAACACGGCCAACGGCGGGCTGTATTTCGACAGCAACGGCACCGCCTTCGGCGGCAGCGTTCGCTTCGCGATCCTGACGCCAGGGCTGGCGATGACGGCAGACGAGTTCACGATCTTCTAGTCGGCTTTGTGGTCGGGGGGGGCCGATCTGGGCCAGCGCGGCACGCTCCATCTGGCGTCGACGCTGGGCCAGTCACGGTCCCGCGCCATGAATTCTGTCGCTGCGCCGGTCAAATGGGCTAGGCTGCGTTTACCTGCTGGGAGTCCGCCCAGTGAAGCCCACCTGACGCGCTTCGTCGATTCCTGTTACGCTGCTGTTGCAGCGTAACTCCACGGCAGCAGCTCGTCGATCCTGGTACTCTTATGGTCTGCGATGCGGCCAAGCACATCGGTGAGCCAGGCTTGTGGATCGACGCCGTTGAGCTTGGCGGTTTCGATCAGGGTATAGGCGATGGCCATGGCTTTGCCGCCGCCTTCCGATCCAGCGAATGTCCAATTCTTCCTGCCGATTGCCACCGGTTTCATGGCGCGCTCGACAGAGTTGTTGTCGAGTTCGAGGACACCGTTTTCCAAATATGGCCGGGCTTTTGGCAGGCGGCCAAG
>JANLTS010000322.1:0-4758 GCA_031363045.1 Hyphomicrobiales bacterium | reverse complement strand
GAAGGGACAGGTCGCGAGTTCGCGCTACGTGGAGCCTCGGCTGATGCAGGTGATCGAACCGATCACCGCTGTGCGGAAAGTCCCACGCATTGATGCCATGCAGTTGACGCAGGCACTGTTGGGTGAAACCGTTAAAGTCTTCGACGAGGTGGATGGCTGGGCCTGGGTGCAACTCGATCGCGATGGCTACGTGGGCTATGTGAATGCCAATGCGCTCGACGCCAGTATCGTTGCCCCGACACATCGCGTGGCCGTGCTCTCATCGTTCCTCTACCCTGAACCCAATATCAAGTCGCAGCCTGCAATCGTCGTGACACTCAACGCGCGTGTCAGTGTAGTTGGCGATCACGAGAATTTTTCCCGATTGTCGAATGGCCGCTACGCATATTCCAATCATCTTCGACCGCTAGAAAGCGAGGAGACCGACTTTGTCGCCATCGCCGAAATGTTCCGGCATGTACCATATTATTGGGGCGGCAAATCGGTCCACGGCCTCGATTGTTCAGGCCTAGTGCAACTGGCTCTCGAGGTTTGCGGTGTTGCGGCGCCACGTGACAGCGACATGCAGGAGGCAAACCTGGGTGAGCCAGTACTGGTCAATGATCTCGACAGCCTGAAGCGAGGCGATCTCATATTTTGGGATGGGCATGTGGGCATTATGAGCGACAGTGCCACGCTGCTGCACGCCAATGGCCACCACATGATGGTGGTTGAAGAACCGCTGAAAGCAGCAGTGGAGCGCATCGCGCGGCGTTACGGGCAGATCACCAGCATCAAGCGGCTTTAGTAGCCAAGCTTCCGGTCCACGAGGTTTTCCAGCTGTTCGCCGCGCCGATACTTCTCAATGTTGGCAGCAACATAGGCGCAGATCGTCTCCGGATCGCTGTCGGCTGCGCAATGCGGTGTTATCGTGAGTTTTGGGTGTGCCCACAGCGGGCTATCAGGCGGCAGGGGTTCAGGTGTGAAGACGTCGAGTGTCGCGGCATGAAGCTCGCCCGTATCAAGTGCCGCAATAATGTCCTCCGCCACTTGCTGTCGACCGCGACCGGCATTGATGACGATCGGAGCACCGAAGGGACCTTTGCGTGAAAGTTTGCGGATGGTGGCCAGGTTGATGATGCCATCGGTCTCGGGCGTCGCGGGCAACAGCGAAATGAGGACATCGGTGCGAGCGAGAAAGGCGTCGAATTCGGCAGCGCCAGCAAAGCTTTGAACGCCCTGCAAAGTTTTGCGGCCGCGGCTCCAACCCGCCACCCGAAACCCCAGGTCTCGCAGTTTCTCGGCTGAATCGGTTCCCATCACACCCATTCCCATGATGCCGATGCTGAGGCTTCCGGCGGCATGGGTAGGGAAAGAGTCCCAGACTCTGTTTTTCTGGTTGTCGCTGATCCTGCGCTGCTGGCGGTGATGCATGAGGACGTGCAGAACGATATATTCGGTCATGCGCCCCGTGAGATCTGGATCGTTAACACGTACGATCGGCAACTCCTCAGGCAACGTTGGGTCTTTCAGGATCGCATCGACACCGGCTCCCAGTGACATGATGACTTGCAGATTTGGCAAACTCCTCAAGACTCCAGGTGGCGGCAGCCATGTGGCGCAATACTTGATTTCGTTGATATCGCCCATCCGGTCAGGCCAGATACGAACATCGAGATTGGGTGCTACTTTGCGCATCGCCTCGGCCCACACATCCACCGGCCAGGTTGGCAGTACAAACAGGAAAGCCATCTATTGATTCACCACACCTTCGGGTGCCGCCTTGAGATTGAGTGCGGCCGCAATGAGTGCCTTCGTATACTCCGTCCTTGGTGAGGAAAAAACCTCCGCAGTCCGGCCCTGCTCAACCATTTTTCCATTACGCATGACGATCACTTCATTTGCCAGCGCCCGCACGACCTTGAGGTCGTGGCTGATGAAGAGATAGGCGAGATTATGCCTCTGCTGCAACCCGCGCAACAGATCGACGATCTGGGCCTGCACCGACATGTCGAGCGCCGACGTCGGTTCATCCAGCATAATGAACTTCGGTTCCAAGGCGAGTGCACGGGCGATGGCGATGCGCTGGCGCTGGCCGCCGGAGAATTCGTGTGGAAATCGGTCCATGGTTCCAGGGTCGAGACCGACCTCGGTCAGGGCCTTGGCAACGGTCTCACGGCGCTGGACATGATTCAGCGACTTGCCTTGAACCGATAGGCCTTCTTCGACAATCTGTTGCACAGAGAGGCGCGGAGACAGAGAGCCAAATGGATCCTGGAAGACAATCTGCATCTCCTTGCGCAAGGGTCGCATCGCTGCCGAGTTGAAGCCATCGATGGCCTGTCCCATGTAGACGATGGCACCTTCGGAGCGGATCAAACGCAAGAGTGCGAGGCCTAGGGTTGTCTTTCCGGAGCCCGACTCGCCGACGATCCCCAGCGTCTGACCTTGGCGCACAACGAGATCGAGGCCGTCTACGGCCTTGATATGGCCAACCGTCTTGCGGAAGAAACCGCGCTTGATCGGGAACCAGACCTTGAGGTCTTTTGTTTCAAGCACTGCGGGTGCGGACGGATTGCCGGGTGGTGGTGAACCCTTGGGTTCGGCAGTGAGCAACATGCGGGTATAGTCGTGTTGCGGGTTGGCGAAGATCGTCTTGGCGTCGCCTTGTTCCACGATGTGGCCGTGCTGCATGACGGCAACCTTGTCGGCCATGTGGCGGACGATGCCGAGGTCATGGGTGATCAGCAGCAGCGCCATGCCGAATTCCTGCTGCAGTTCCTTGAGCAGTTTCAGGATCTGGGCCTGGACGGTGACATCAAGTGCCGTGGTAGGTTCGTCGGCGATCAGCAGATCGGGATTGTTTGCCAGCGCCATGGCAATCATGACGCGCTGCCTCTGGCCGCCCGAAAGTTGGTGCGGATAGTCGAGCAAACGTGTTTCGGCGTCGCGGATACCAACCTTGGTCAAGAGATCGATGATGCGGGTGCGGGCCTTGTCGCCCTTCAAGCCTTGATGCAGGTCGAGGATTTCACCAATTTGGCGCTCCACCGTATGCAGTGGATTGAGCGAGGTCATCGGCTCTTGAAAGATCATCGTGATGTCGTTGCCGCGTACACGGCGCAGGTCACGCTCATCGGCATCCAGCAGTTCCTCGCCCTTGAAACGGACGGAGCCCGACGGGTGCGAAGCCGATGGATAAGGCAAGAGCTTGAGGATCGACAGGGCCGAGACTGATTTGCCAGATCCCGATTCACCCACAAGCGCCAGCGTCTCACCCTTGTTGATCGAGAAGGATATTCTGTCGACTGCCAAGGACGATTCATTTCCTTGCTGAAAGGCAACGGAGAGATCCTTGACCTCAAGAAGCATGTCGCTCATGCGAAAGTCTTCCTGGGGTCAAGCGCATCGCGCACGGCCTCTCCAGCAAAAACCAGAAGCGTCAGCATGGTCGAGATGACGAAGAACGCCGTCAGCCCAAGCCATGGCGCCTGGATGTTGCTGCGTCCCTGTGAGATCAGTTCACCCAGAGATGGCGAACCAGGCGGCAAGCCGAATCCAAGATAATCCAATGATGTCAAGGTTGTAACGGACCCCGAGAGAATAAACGGCATGAAGGTGATGGTCGAAACGATGGCGTTGGGCATCAGATGCTTGAAGATGATCCTGGTATCCGACAATCCCAGTGCCCGCGCGGCGCGAACATACTCGAAATTCCGTGCCCGGAGGAATTCGGCGCGGACGAGACCCACAAGTCCCGTCCACGAGAATAACACGAGGATGAATAGCAAGATCCAGAATGTCGGTGTGATGAAGGCTGCGAGAATTATCAGGAGATAAAGTGTGGGCATCGATGTCCAGATATCGATGAAACGCTGGAACAAAAGATCGGTCCAGCCACCGAAATAGCCCTGCATCGCGCCCGCGGCCATGCCGATGATGGAGGATATGATTGTCAGAATGAGGCCGAATGCCACCGATATGCGAAACCCGTAGATCACACGGGCGACGACATCGCGGCCGCCATCGTCGGTGCCCAGCCAATTCATGTTGCCAAAGTTGCAGTTGGGATCATCGCCGGTAGCGGGATACTTGATGCAGGCTTCATCGCGCGTGAGTTTGTATGCGGGTGGCGAGGGAGCCGGGCGCGGGATCTCATTGTTGACGGTATTGTAAGAGTAGCGGATCGGCGGCCAGATCATCCAGCCATTTGCGGCGATCTCTTCCTGGTTCACGGGATCGCGAAAGTCGGTGCGGGCAAGAAAACCACCGAATTTCGATTCAGGGTAATTCACGAAGACCGGAGCGAGAATTTCACCCTTGTATGAGACGAGGATTGGGCGGTCGTTGGCAATGAACGGTGCCAGCAGAGAGAGCACGAACAGCACAACGAAAATCCAGAACGACCAAGCACCGCGGCGGTTCTGCTTGAACAGGGCCCACCGGCGGCGGTTCAGTGCGGAAGGGTTGAAGATGCTCACGAGTTAGACATCCCGCCGCTCGAAATCGATGCGCGGATCGATCCATGTGTAAGTGAGATCGGATATGAGGCCCACCACCAACCCGACAAGTGTGAAAATATAGAGGTTGGCGAAAATGATCGGGTAGTCGCGGTCGAGTGCGGCCTTGAAAAAGAGGTAGCCCAATCCATCCAGCGAAAAGACCTGCTCGATAAGTAGCGAGCCCGCAAAAAATGCGCCCAGGAAGGCCCCGGGAAAACCTGAGATCACCAACAGCATGGCGTTGCGGAAAACATGGCCGTAAAGAACCTGGGTCTCG
>JANLTS010000112.1:0-2801 GCA_031363045.1 Hyphomicrobiales bacterium | reverse complement strand
TGAGTAGGCCATTGAGACCGAGCATCGATCTGAGCGTATAGAGTTTCACGATGTAGCTCATGAACAGCGGAACCACCGCGAGCAGCAGGAGCAGATAGCGCCGCTGGCCCTTCTGCTGCCAGATGAACCACGCCATCGGGTAGCCTGTGAGAACCGACACGACCATTACCTCAAGGCAGAGCAAAAGGGTGCCGAGGAATGTTCCAGCATAGGTCCAGTTGCCAAACGCGCTGGCGTAGTTGGACAGGGTGAACTGATGAACGATCTCGTGCTTCTCGACATGAAAGAACGAGAGCAGCAGGAATGTGCCGATGGGCGCCACGATGAAGATGACGGGAAGTGTTGCCACCAGGAGAAAGATCATCCATCGCATGTGGGGGCTGATCATCCGGCTACTCCGCAATGACCACGGCTTCGGCGGGGTCGAAGGAGATGGTCACGGTGTCGCCGATCTCCGGCATTTCGGCGTTGGCCTGGCCGGAAACCCGGATGTCGAGCTTCTGGGCCGGAACGGCCTTGCTCCGCATGGAGAGCTTGGTGAGAGCGCCGCCGAACATTTTGTCCTCGACAATCACCTCAATGTTCACCGGCCCGGAAGCCAGCCGCAGCGACTCTGGCCGCAACGCCACGAGAACCTTGTCTCCCTTCGTGAGGGCAGGGCCACTTGCCACCGGCCAAGCACCGAGCGGCGTTTCAATAACGGTATCGCCGGCGATGGTTCCGGGAATGAGATTGTTGTCGCCGAAGAAACCCGCCACGAACGCCGTCCGCGGCCGGAAATAGATCTCCTTAGGCGTTCCAACCTGTTCGATCTGTCCCTGGTTCATCACCACGATGCGATCCGACATGGTGATCGCCTCGTCCTGGTCATGGGTGACGAAAATAAAGGTCGTTCTGATGCGCCGCTGAATCTGTTTCAGGAACTCCTGCATCTGGCGGCGCAGCGTCGCATCCAGTGCGGCGAGGGGCTCATCCAGCAGAATGACCTTGGGTTCGCAGACAATGGTCCTGGCAAGTGCGACGCGCTGCTTTTGACCGCCCGAAAGCTGCGACGGATAGCGGCCGCGCAATTCCGCAAGGCCGACGATCTCAATGGTCTTATCGATCAGCCGGCGTGCCAACGCATCGGTGCGCCGCTGCACCAGGGGACCATAGCCGACATTCTCAAGGACCGTCATGTGCGGGAACAGGGCATAGTCCTGGAACACCGTGTTGAAAGGCCGCCGGCTGGCCGCTAGTGCGGTTATGTCGGCGCCATCGAACAGGATGGACCCGCCCGAGACCTGAGAGAAGCCGCCAATCAGTCGGAGAACGGTCGTCTTGCCCGAGCCCGACGGGCCGAGAAGCGTCAGGAATTCTCCGTTGGCAACATCGAGTGATGTTGGATGCAGCACCTCGATGCCGCCATAGCGCTTGCTGACGTCCTTGAGTACCAGCCCCATCTGCCCTGCCTCGTCCGCTCAGGCGACAGTATAGCGCTTGACCACATCCCAATCGACCTCAACACCGAGGCCCGGCTTCACTGGCAGCGGAATGGTGCCGTCCTTGTCGAAGATGAGTTCCTCTTGGGCCAATTCGCGGCGCAGGCGTTCATGGCAGAGCTGCGGCGGCAGATACTCGATGAAGGCGCAGTGATTGGTGACGAAGGCGAGATGCGCCGTGCCCGAAATTGAAATGCCGGTCTTCCAGCAATGCGGCACGATCGTTCGGCCGCGCTCCTTCGCCATGTCGCAGACGATTTTCGCTTCGCCGATGCCTCCCACCCGTCCAACATCCGGCTGCGCCACCTGCACTTTGCCAATGTCCAACAGTTCCTCGAACTCGAATCGCGTCGCCAGCCACTCGCCGTAGGCGATGGGCATTGGCGCTCGTTCCACCAGCTTGGCGATTTCATGGACATTGTCGGACCACAGCGGCGTCTCAAGGAAATATGGCTTGAACTCGCCCCAGTCCTTGATCACCGAAAGACAGGTCGCGGCATCTTCCCAAAGATATTGCACGTCGACCATCAGGGTGACGTCGTAACCCACGGTCTTCCGCACTGCGGCAAGGACCTCGGTGTGCCGGTCGTAGCTTTCGTGCATGCCGCCGTGGGCATAGGGGCCGTTCATGGTGATCTCGGTTTTCATCGCCTTGAAGCCGAGGTTCTTTGCCTTCTCGGCCGACTGGCACAGCGCGTCGCGATAGGCCTCGAAGCGCCCGCCCGCCGGCTGCAGCGAGGCATAGGGCGTGATCCGCTGGCGGGTTGCGCCGCCAAGCAGCACATGCACCGGCTGGCCCACCGCCTTGCCGCACAAATCCCACAGCGCCATTTCGACAGCACTCAGCGCATGGACGACCATGCCGCGCCGTCCGTTCATGGCGGTGCCGAGATAGATCTTGCGCCACAACTCGCCGATCTCGAAGGGATTGGCGCCGATCAGCATGTCCTTTATCGATTGCCCCATCGTGTGGGTACCGGGAGCCTCGATGCAGGCCTTCGCCATCCACGGATTGGCATCGCATTCGCCGATGCCCGAGACGCCGCCATCGGTGTGGATGACCACCACAAAGCTGTCTTGTGCTGAAGACGTTGAGTTCACGTCATAGTCGGGGGCCAGCAGCACATGACAATCGATGCCGGTGATTTTTAGCCGAGGCGGTTCCGACGCTAGGACAGGTGAAATGGTTTTGAGCGGCATGTGACCCCGGCGCGTTTGTGATGAGGAGGTGGACATGGGATGAGATGACCCTTGCTTCTCCCTCCCCCTTGTGGGGAGGGGCAGGGGTGGGGGTCCGCGAGTCGAGTCCTTGGCCACCCC
>JANLTS010000107.1:0-2954 GCA_031363045.1 Hyphomicrobiales bacterium | reverse complement strand
TTCACGACAACGACAAGTGTGGTGGAAATCGATTCCCTTTCAAGGGCTTCCAGCGCTTGCCTGCGAATCCGGGTGAGGTCGGCGCCACGCAGATTCTTGTGCACCGAGGCCCTGAGTGAATCGAACTGCAGATAGACCTCGAAGCCCGGTTTGAAGCCCGCCAATTGCTTCACGAACTCCGGCTCCTGGGCGATGCGGATGCCATTGGTGTTGAGCATCAGATGACGGATCGGCCGGCGCTTGGCGGCTTCGATGATCTCGATGATCTGGGGATGGATCGTTGGTTCGCCGCCCGACAATTGCAACAGGTCGGGCTCGCCTTCGGAGGCCACCAGCGCATCCATCATCCGCTCGATCTCGGCCAGCGGCCGGTGCGCCGTCTTGGCTGTCGATGAATCCGCAAAGCACACCGGACATGTGAGATTGCAGGCCTCGTTCACATCGATGAGCGCCAGGCAGGAATGCTGTTCGTGATCGGGGCAAAGCCCACAATCATAGGGGCAGCCGAGTTCGGTGCGTGTCTGCGGATTGAGCGGCCGGTCGCCGGGCTTCAGATAGTCGTGGCAGAGCTTGTAATAAGCGGCATCGGTGGAGACCAGCACCTTCTCGACGCCATGCGTCTTGCAGCGCTTCAGGTAATAGACGTTTCCATCCTCAATGATGATCTTGGCCGGCACCAGCACCATGCAGGTTCCGCACATCGAAGTGGTCTGGCCGTAGAAGATATAGGGCGCAATCTTGCGGATGGGTGCGTTCATGCTGCGGGCTCCTTCTGCAAAAACAAATCGGCCGTCCAGTCCGGCCCCATGATGGCAATGGCGACTGTCACCAGCGGCAGGATGCCGAAAAACCCGAGTGCCGGCAGGCTCAGGCCGGTGACGCCAATGACACCTGCCGCCCATAGCCCGCTGAGCGCCATGACAATGCGGAGAAACACCTTGCCCTGCTCGCGCAGGCCATTTCGCGCCTGTTCCACCGCATTGGCAAAAAGGATTGTGAACAGCCCGGACAGCAGCATCGGCAGCACCAGGAAGGCGATGACAAGCCACGCCAGAACAGCGACAAAGCCGCCATCATTGAGATCAATCCAGCTGAAAATGATGGTCCACAACAGATAGAACAGCACGGCCGATACAAGCCCGCTCAGCAATTGCAGCCAGCCCAGCACCCGGCACCAGAAATCCGCCCGCGTCATGCCTTGCCTTTCCCCGTCATCATCGCCAGCGAATAAATCACGAGTCCGGCGCAAATGAAATGGAACAGGTTGAAAGGACCCAGCACTGCGCCATAGGGCTTGAGGAACTCCCAGGCGAAGCGCTGCGCACCATAGGTCAGCACCAGCAGATAGAAGCCATTGGCCGCGAAGAACCGGTTGCGCTGGCCGATGAGCAGCAGCGCGGCAATCAGGAACGCAGCGAGCGTGAAGGATTCATAGAGCTGCACCGGATGGCGCGACACACCGTCGCCAAAGTCATGGCTCCACGGCAAAGTTGTGGGCGTGCCATGCGTCTGGTCTTCCAGGCCTGCGAGGAAGCAGCCCCAGCGGCCCACCATGACACTGGTGGCAAAGGCTGGAACGAAAATCAGGCCGGTGGAACCGGCAATACCGCGCCACCGCTTGAACAGCTCGATCGCCACAATGGCACCCGCCAGCGCCCCCACAATGCTGCGGCCGATGCCGGGAAGCCCAGTGAGCCAGAGGTTCAAGGTTCCCGCCCCGAAACCGCCAAGTGCAGCACCCATGACCAGCGCCATGGCATAGCCAATCCCCGCCTTCTCGATCTTCTCGCCCGCCTCCGCCAATCGCCAGCGGTAGACAAGAAACGTCATGGTCAGCGCCGAAGCGGCAGCGAGAAGGTCGAAGAAGGTGTGGATGAACATGGGTGCGAACCAAAAACCACTTGTCAAATAATCCGTCATTCCGGCGAAGGCCGGAAACCCGCTTTACTGCTCAACCAAAGTCGAGGTGACATCGATTGTGTCATGGAGATCCAGCCAATCCGGATTGCTCGTTTCGATCAATCGAAACTTCCAGGCACGTTTCCATTCCTTGATTTGCTTTTCGCGCCGGATAGCCTGTTCCATAGAAAGCCGGTGTTCATACCAGACCAACGCATGGATTGCGTACTTCGAAGTGAACCCTGGCGTTGCTCCGTTCTTGTGATCACAGACGCGTTGCCAAAGCGAGCTCGTCACGCCGACATAGAGCGTACCGCGATAGCGGCTGGCCATGATGTAAATGGCGGGATGCTTTTCAAAGGACATACCAAACGCTAAGCGCAGCGCGGCAAAATTCCAAGAAAAAGCGGGACCCCGGCCGATACCGGGGTGACGGCTATATAATAGTACGAAGCAGGTGAACCTGATTACTCAGCTCTGGAATTCCAGTGCGTCGCGGATGATTTTCTGCAGGTCTTCGCGGCGGTAGGGCTTCATGATGATGAAACCTTCGCGGAAGCGCGGCTCTTCCTGATGCACCATGGCGCCCTTGGGATAACCCGAGGTGTGGACGACCTTGAGATCGGGCCGGATGCCACGCGCTGCCTGTGCCAGATCGAAGCCGTTGAGGCCACCGGGCATGACGACATCGGAGAACATCAAGTCGACATCCGGATGTTCCTGCAGCTTGGCCAGCGCCTGGAGCCCATCTTCCGCCTCGATGACATCATATCCGAAGTCTTGCAGGAAGCCGCAGGCGACAGCCCGTACCGCCTCCTGATCCTCGACCACCAGGATCTTGGGCGCGCGCGGAGCCGTTACTTCGGGCTCGGCAACAACCGCCACGTCCGCCTCGGCCGTTGCCACCATTTCAGGCGCCACGCCCAGCACTTCCGGAATGGTTTCGCCGGCCACGAATTTGCGCGGCAAATACATCTTCACCGCCGTGCCATGTCCGACTTCGCTGTAGACGGCAATATGGCCGCCAGACTGCTTGATGAAGCCATAGACCATGG
>JANLTS010000089.1:0-13645 GCA_031363045.1 Hyphomicrobiales bacterium | reverse complement strand
GTCCATCAGCTCGCGCAGGCGCGATTCGATGATGAAGCAGTCCGGCGCCCTGATGTCTTCCAGGTTGATACCGCCGAAGGACGGCCCGAGATAGCGCACCGCGTTGATGAACTCGTCGACATTCTCGGTGTCGACCTCCAGGTCGATCGAATCGACGTCGGCGAAGCGCTTGAAGAGGACGGCCTTGCCCTCCATCACCGGCTTCGAGGCAAGCGCACCCAGATCGCCGAGCCCCAGAATGGCGGTGCCGTTGGTGATGACGGCAACGAGGTTGCCCTTGGCGGTGTAATCATAGGCGGCATCCGGGTTTTCGGCGATGCGCCGCACCGGCACCGCGACGCCAGGGCTATAGGCCAGGGACAGGTCGCGCTGGGTGGCCATTGGCTTGGTCGGGGTGATTTCCAGCTTGCCGGGCTTGCCCTGCTGATGGAACTGCAGCGCTTCCTCGTCGGTGAAGGTCGGGCGGCGCGGCTTCTGGTCCATGGTCGTTCTTCCAATCCTGCATTTTCTTGAGGTGCAGCCTAGAGACTGGCAGGGCGGCACTCAAGTCTCATGAAATCTTGGCTTGTGACGCTTTGGGCTAATCCTGCTAAGGGTTAGCCCATGAACGAAATGGGGAACATCGGGGAACAGGCGGCCGCTGCAATGGCTGCCCGGACAACGCCGGTGATGGCGCAGTTCCTCGAGATCAAGGCAGCAAATCCCGGCTGCCTGCTGTTCTACCGCATGGGCGATTTCTACGAGCTTTTCTTCCAGGACGCGGAAATTGCCGCGCGGGACTTAGGCATCACGCTGACCAAGCGCGGCAAGCATCTCGATGCCGATATCCCGATGTGCGGGGTGCCGGTGCATGCCGCCGATGCCTATCTGCAGAAGCTGATCCGCATCGGCCACCGCGTTGCCGTGTGCGAGCAGATGGAGGACCCGGCGGAGGCTAGAAAGCGCGGCTCGAAGTCGGTTGTCCGCCGCGATGTCGTGCGGCTGGTGACGCCCGGCACGCTGACCGAGGACAATCTGCTGGACTCGCGGAGCGCCAATTATCTGGTGGCGATTGCAAGACCCAAGGGCGCGGGCGGCATGGCAATTGCCTGGGCCGACATCAGCTCGGGCGAACTCGCCGTGATGGCGTCAGCGCCCGACCGGCTCAATGCCGATCTGGCACGGCTGGAGCCACGCGAAATCATTCTGGCCGACGGATTGCTGAGCGATCCGGAATTGTCCGCAGCACTTGAACGTGTGTCCGCGCCGCTGACGCCACTTCCCGCCGTGCGGTTTGATTCAGTCGCCGGCGAGAAGCGGCTGAAAGAGCATTTTGGCGTAGCAGCACTTGAGGGCTTCGGGCGGTTTTCGCGCGGTGAAATCGCGGCACTCGGCGGGCTTCTCGACTATGTGCTGATGACGCAAGCCGGGCGCATTCCGCATTTCCGCCAGCCGCGGCAGGAACTTCCCTCCGCCGTGCTGCTGATCGACCCCGCGACGCGCGCCAATCTCGAACTCACCCGCAGCGCCACTGGCGACAAGCGCGGCAGCCTGCTGGCGGTCATCGATATGAGTGTGACGGCGGCGGGTTCGCGCTGTCTGTCGGCGCGATTGTCGAACCCGCTGCTCGACGTCAAGGCGATTGCCGCGCGGCTCGACCAGGTGGCGCTGTTTGCCGACGACCGGCGGCTGCGCGAGGATGTGCGGCGGGTGCTGGGGTTGATGCCCGATCTGGAGCGAGCGCTGGGCCGCATTATGGTGGCGCGGGGAGGCCCGCGCGATCTGGCGGCAATCCGCGACAGTTTGATTGCTGCCACGAGCCTCGCTTCGGGCCTCCTTAGCCATCAAAGCATTGCCGGACTGCCCGCCAGAATCGAGGAGATGCAGCAGGTGCTGGCGGCGAGCGATGGTTATATCGCCAGTGAACTCTCACAGGCGCTGGCGGAGGAGTTGCCGCTTCTCGCCCGCGACGGTGGATTCATCCGCATGGGCTATGCCGCCGACCTCGACGAGAACCGGGTGTTGCGCGACGAGACGCGGCAGGTGGTGGCGGGGCTGCAGGCACGTTATGCCGAGCAGACTGGCATCAAGGCGCTGAAAGTCCGGCACAACAATGTGCTGGGTTATTTCATCGAGGTTCCCGCTGCGGCGGCGACGGCGCTGATGAGTCCTGAGCAAGCGGCCATCTTCATTCACCGGCAAACGGTGGCAGGTGCGATGCGGTTTGTCACCAACGAGTTGGCTTCGCTCGACCAGCGGATTGCGGCGGCGGCCGACCGGGCGATTGCCATCGAGCAGGAGATCTTCGCGCGGCTGGTGGCGATGGTCAGCGCCCGGCGCGAACAGCTGTCGCAGATTGCCGAAGCCGCTGCCGAGCTTGATTGCGCCAGCGGGCTCGCCGAATTGTCGGAGCGCCGCCACTATGTTCGGCCCACGGTCGATGACTCCACCATGTTTGCGATCACCGCCGGACGCCACCCGGTGGTTGAAGCGATGTTGCAGGACAGTGCATCGGGGTCGTTTGTCTCCAACGACTGCGCGCTGCCGGGCGATGGCAAGCGGCTGTGCCTGCTCACCGGCCCCAACATGGCGGGCAAGTCGACGTTCCTGCGGCAAAACGCGCTGATCGTCATCCTTGCCCAGATGGGCTCGTTCGTGCCCGCCGCCGAAGCCCATATCGGGGTCATCGACCGGCTATTCAGCCGGGTTGGGGCATCGGACGACCTGGCGCGCGGGCGCTCGACCTTCATGGTCGAGATGGTGGAAACGGCGGCGATCCTCAACCAGGCGACGAACCGGTCGTTCGTCATTCTCGACGAGATCGGCCGTGGCACGGCGACCTATGACGGGTTATCGATTGCCTGGGCGACGCTCGAAAGCCTGCACAGTGTCAATTGCTGCCGGGCATTGTTCGCCACGCATTATCACGAGTTGACGGCACTCGCCGCCAAGCTGCCGCATCTTGCCAATGCCACGGTAAAGGTGCGCGAGTGGAATGATGAGATCATTTTCCTGCATGAGGTGGTGGCTGGAGTTGCCGACCGGTCATATGGCTTGCACGTGGCAAGGCTGGCGGGATTGCCGGCAGCCGTCGTGGCGCGGGCCCAGAAGATTTTGCAGAAGCTGGAGGCAGGGCATTCCAAGGCAGCGCCAATCTCCCTCATCGACGATCTGCCGCTGTTTGCCGCCGCAACAGCGCCAGCAACAGCCGCACGCGAAAGCCAAGTCGAGAAGTTGCTTGCCGCCGTGGCCGCCGATGAGTTATCGCCGCGCGCAGCCTTGGCACTTGTCTATGAACTCAAGGCGCTTTTGGCGACCAAGGAATGAAACACGCAACGCCACCGCCACAGCTGGTCGATCCGCTCGAGCTTCAGTCGCGGCTGAAAGCGATCGCCGCTGAACACGCGGGCAGCGCCATGGCGATGCGGCAGGCGATTGTCGCGGAGCTGAAGCTGCGGCTCGAACACGCCCATGCCCGAGCCGAGGAAAGACTTATTGCCGATGGTGAAGGCACCATTTGCGCCGAGACGTTGAGTCTTGCCGAGGATGAACTTATCCGCGGGCTATTCAACTTTGCCAGCAATGAGGTGTTTCCGGCGGCGTCCAATGCCGAGGAGCGGATTGCCGTGGTTGCCGTCGGCGGTTATGGCCGCGGCACGCTGGCGCCGGGTTCGGATATCGACTTGCTGTTCGTGCTGCCAGCGCGGCAATCGGCACGAGTTCAGAGCATTGTCGAATTCGTTCTCTACGCACTCTGGGACACGCGCCAGAAGGTCGGCCATGCGACCCGCAGCATCGATGAATGCATAAGGCTGGCGAAATCCGACAATACGATCCTCACCGCCATCCTCGAGGCCCGCTTCATCTGCGGCGACATGCGGTTGTTCGAGCGGTTGGTGGCCGACTTCCGCCACGAGATTGTCGAAAAAGATGCGCGTAGCTTCATTGCCGACAAGCTGAACGAGCGCGACGCGCGCCACATGAAGGTCGGCGAGAGCCGCTATCTGGTCGAGCCCGACGTCAAGGATGGCAAGGGTGGATTGCGCGATCTCAATACGCTGTTCTGGATCGCCAAGTTTCTCTACGCGACCAACTCCACAGACGAGCTGGCCGAGAAGGGCGCGTTCTCGCGCGATGAACTTAGTGTATTCAAGAAATGCGAGCGCTTCCTCTGGGCGGTGCGTTGCCACCTGCATTTCCTGTCGAAGCGCGGCAATGACCGCCTGGGATTTGACCGGCAGCCCGAAATCGCCGAGCGGTTGGGCTACAAGGCGCATGGCGGCTTGAAGCACGTTGAGCGATTCATGAAGCATTATTTTCTGGTGGCCAAAGACGTGGGCGATCTCACGCGCATTCTGTGTGCCAGCCTCGAGGCGAAACAGGTGAAGGATGCGCCGGGTATCGGGCGGGCAATTGGCCGGTTGATCAAGCGGAGCTCATCCGCACTGCCGGACGCGCCGGCCTTCCGGCTTGAAGGCGGGCGCGTGACCCTCAAATCCGCCGATGTCTTCGAGACCGACCCCATCAACATGATCAGGCTGTTTGCGGTGGCGGGCCGGCATGGTGCCGAAATCCATCCGGATACGTTGAAGGTGTTGCGCAAGTCGCTGCCACTTATTCGCGGCAAAGTTCTCGATGACCCGGAAGCCAATGCGATTTTCATCGAGCTGCTGACGACATCGGACAATCCCGACATCATCTTGCGGATGATGAACGAGGCTGGCGTGCTGGGCCGCTTCATCCCGCCGTTTGGCCGCATCGTGGCGATGATGCAGTTCAACATGTATCATCACTATACGGTCGATGAGCATCTGATCCGCGCCGTGGGCCATCTCGCGGCCATCGAGCGCGGGCGGCTTGCCGACGATCATCCGCTTGCCTCCGCGATCTTTCCGACGATCAAAAGCCGGCGGCTGCTCTATGTCGCGGTGTTCCTGCATGACGTCGCCAAGGGCCGCAAGGAAGATCATTCAATTGCCGGTGAGCGGATCGCGCTGGAATTCTGCCCGCGGCTTGGGCTTTCGGCATCGGAAACCGAAACTGTGGCGTGGCTCATCCGCTATCACCTGCTGATGAGCGAAACGGCGCAGATGCGCGACTTGAACGACTTCAAAACCATTCTGGATTTTTGCGCCATCGTGCAGAGCATGGAGCGGCTGAAGCTGCTGCTCATTCTCACCATCGCCGATATTCGCGCAGTGGGACCTGGCGTGTGGAATGGCTGGAAGGGCCAGCTGCTGAGAACGCTTTATGCGGAAGCCGAACCGGTGCTGACCGGCGGCCATACGGCCGTGTCGCGCAAGGAGCGCGTCGTTGACGGGCAAGCGGCATTCGCGGCGCGGTTGCCGGGCTGGAGCGAGGCTTCAAAGAAAGCCTATATCAGCCGTCATTACGATTCCTATTGGCTCGGCACGGACACGGCAAAGCAATTGAAGCACGCCGGACTCATCGCGTCCGCCGCAGCCAAGAGCGTGGTGACGCAAGTTGAGACAGATGCTTTCACTGCCATCACCGAAATCACCATCTACGCACCCGATCATCCACGACTTCTGGCGCTCATCACCGGGGCCTGTGCGGCGGCGAGCGCCAATATTGCGGGCGCTCAAATCTTCACGACCGCCGATGGCATGGCGCTCGATACCATTCTGATCCAGCGCGAATTCCCGTCGGAGGAAGACGAGCGGCGGCGGGCAGAGCGCATCGCCGAACTGGTGCGCAAGGCACTGCGCGGCGAACTTTGGCTGAAGGAAGCCGTGTCGCGGGCCTATCGGCCGCAGCAACGCATCAAGGCCTTCACGGTCGAACCGCGTGTCATCATCGACAACTCGTCGTCCAATCGTTTCACGGTGATCGAAATCAACGGTTTGGATCGCATCGGGTTGCTTTATGATCTGACGGAATCGCTCTACCGGCTCAACCTCAACATCGCGTCGGCGCATATCACGACGTTTGGCGAGAAGGCCATCGACGTGTTCTATGTTACAGACCTGACCGGCGCCAAGATCGAGAACACCACGCGCCACAAGCAAATCGAGAATGCGCTGGGTGGTGTTCTGGCGCCACCGCTAGCAGCTCTGGCGAGAGCCTGAGGAATGTCATTGTTCAAATCCGCAATGACGGTGGGCGGCTTCACTCTGATCAGCCGCGTGCTGGGATTTCTTCGTGACCAGCTGATCGCTTTCACGCTTGGCACCGGGCCGGTGGCCGAGGCGTTCTTCGTGGCGCAACGGTTTCCAAACCTGTTCCGCGCGCTGTTCGCGGAGGGTGCATTCAACAATGCCTTCGTTCCGCTTTTCGCCAAACGCATCGAGGGAGAGGGCGAGTCAAAAGCCGCGCAATTCGCGGTGGAAGTGTTCTCGGTGCTGCTGACGTGGTTGTTGTTGTTCTCCGCCGTGGCGATGATCGCCATGCCGCTGGTGATCTACATCATTGCGCCGGGGTTCTCGGGCGATGATGCGCGGTTCGACCTGGCGGTGGATCTGACGCGGATCTGTTTTCCCTATCTGTTGTTCATGTCGCTCACCGCGCTGCAGTCGGGCGTGCTGAACAGTCTCAACCGCTTCACGGCGGCAGCGGCGGCGCCGATCCTGCTCAATCTGGTGATGATCGCATCGAACGTGGTGGCGTGGCTTCTGGCCACGGGCAACA
This sequence comes from Hyphomicrobiales bacterium, assembly GCA_031363045.1. Taxonomy (GTDB): domain Bacteria; phylum Pseudomonadota; class Alphaproteobacteria; order Rhizobiales; family Aestuariivirgaceae; genus Aestuariivirga. The sequence continues at coordinate 7,018 of JANLTS010000089.1, read as the reverse complement.
CGCCGGCGACAGGTTACATCTTTGCCTGGGGTATTTTCGTTTCGGGCATTGTGCAATACCTGCTGCTGGCAATCGCCTGCCGCCGCGCCGGCATGGCGCTGTGGCCCAAGTGGCCCAAGCTGACGCCCGATGTCAAACAGGTGATCGCGCTTTCAGTACCGGGCATCGTGTCCGGTGGCATCATGCAGATCAACCTGGTGATCGCCACTATGATTGCCACGACCATCGATGGTGCCGTGGCTTTTCTTTATTACGCCGACCGGCTCTACCAGCTGCCGCTCGGGGTCATCGGGGTTGCCATCGGCGTGGTACTGCTGCCGGACCTGTCACGCAAACTGCGGGCTGGCAACGAGGTTGGAGCGTTGCACAGCCAGAACCGCGCGCTGGAACTCTCGCTGTTCCTCACGCTCCCCGCGGCGTTTGCGCTGATGGCCATTCCGGCGCCGATCATCCACACGGTGTTCGAGCATGGCGCCTTCAGCCGGGCGGATACGCTGGCGGTTGCGCCCACCGTCCTGGCCTTTGCCGCAGGGCTTCCGGCGTTTTCGATGACCAAGGTTTTTCAGCCGGGCTTCTATGCCCGCGAGGACACCAAGACACCGATGCGCTTTGCCATCATTTCGGTCATCGTCAACATTGTGGCCAGCGTCGCACTGTCGCAATGGATGGGGCATGTGGGGATTGCGCTGGCGACGACCATCGCCGCATGGGTGAATTGCCTGCTGCTTGGCGTGGCGCTGTCACGGCGCGGGCTGTTCAAGCTTGATGAGCGCTTGATGAGCCGGTTGCCACGGATTGCCGTATCGGCCCTTGTGATGGGTGGGCTGCTGCTTGCTGGAAACTGGCTGTTGCGCGGCAACTATGCCGAGGGGCAGGGCTTCATCGCTGCCGCATGGGGCCTGCTGGTGCTCGTCAGCGGTGGAGCTTTGAGCTATTTTGCGGCCGCCCATCTTTCGGGCGCCATGCGGATTGGCGAAATGAAGTCGATGCTGAAACGTTAGGGTTTAGAGTTAGAGTTATAGAATGACCGAGTTCAAGACTGACCATGACGTGGCTTTCGGCTTCCGCCGGGTCGACGAAAAAGACAAGCAGGGCCTCGTCAACGAGGTGTTTTCCAAGGTCGCCGAACGCTATGACCAGATGAACGATCTGATGTCTGGCGGGTTGCACCGGCTGTGGAAAGACGACTTCGTCAGCCAGATCAATCCACCGCGCGGACCCCAAGCGTTTCATCAGCTCGATGTGGCGGGCGGCACCGGCGACATTGCCTTTCGCGTTGTGCGGGCGGGTGGGCCCAATGTGCGGGTGAGCGTTGCCGATATTTCGCCCGAGATGGTGAGCGAGGGCCGAAAGCGGGCTGAAGCCGAGGGGCTTCTGGGCCGCTGTTCGTTTTCGGTTGGCAATGCCGAGGCGCTGGCCTTTCCGGACAAGCATTTTGACGCCTATTCGATTGCCTTCGGCATTCGCAATGTGACCCACATCGACCGGGCGCTGGCGGAAGCTTACCGGGTGCTGAAGCCCGGCGGGCGCTTCATGTGCCTCGAGTTCTCGCATGTCGATATTCCACTGCTTGAGCGCCTCTATGATGCCTATTCCTTCACCGTCATTCCCGCCGTCGGCAAGGTGGTGACGGGTGACGGACACCCTTACCGCTATCTTGTCGAATCGATCCGGACGTTTCCAAAGCAGGAGGCGTTCAAGGATATGATCGCGGCGGCGGGCTTTGCGCGGGCGTCTTACCGCAACCTGACAGGCGGCGTGGTGGCCATTCATTCGGGCTGGCGCATCTGATGTTTCAGGTGATCCGGCACAGCTGCAATCTCCTCAAAACCGGGCGGACGCTTGCCGCGCATGACGCGCTGATGAGCAAGGAACAAGTGGCGCAATTGCCATGGCCCGCCAGGTTGGGGCTCAGGCTGGCGAAGCTTGGCACGCGGACGCCTGCCGTCTCGGGCAATCCGGCTGCGATAGCACTTTCTTCACTTGGACCAAGTTACATCAAGCTTGGGCAGTTTCTTGCCACAAGGCCCGATCTGGTTGGGCCGCATCGGGCTTTCGATCTCAAGACCTTGCAGGACAAGCTGCCGCCGTTTCCAATGGAGGCGTCGCGCGGCATCATCCGCCGCAATCTCGGCACCGAGGTTGAGCACTTGTTCACCGAATTTGGCCCGCCGGTGGCGGCGGCATCGATTGCCCAGGTACACAAGGCGGTGAGCCCGGAAGGCCGCGAACTCGCCGTCAAGGTGTTGCGGCCGGGAATCGAGAAGCGCTTTCAGTCCGATCTCGGAAGTTTCTTCTTCGCGGCGCGGCTGATGCAGCGCTTCAGCGCCGAGGGCCGGCGGTTGCGGCCGGTCGATGCGGTTCGCATGCTCGAGGCATCGATGAAGCAGGAGCTTGACCTGCGGATGGAGGCTTCTGCCATGGCGGAAATGGCTGTCAACACCAAGGACGATCCGGGATTCCGCATTCCGAAAGTCGACTGGCAGCGCACGGCGCGCGAGGTGCTGACGACCGAATGGATCGACGGCACGCCGATTGCCGATATCGAGGCCCTGAAGTTGCGCGGTTTCGACTTGAAGGCGCTGGGCGATACGGTGATCCAGAGCTTCCTCCGGCAGGCGATCCGCGACGGGTTCTTTCATGCCGACATGCATCCGGGGAATCTCTTCGTCGATCACGCCGGCAATCTGGTGGCGGTGGATTTCGGCATCACCGGCAGGCTTGGCCACAAGGAGAGTATGTTCCTCGCCGAGATTCTCTATGGTTTCATCACGCGGGACTATCTGCGCGTGGCGCAGGTGCATTTCGATGCGGGATATGTTCCTGGCGACCAGGACCCGGCGATCTTCGCGCAGGCGCTGCGGGCCATTGGCGAGCCCATCATGGACCGCGATGCCAGCGAGATTTCCATGGCGCGGCTGCTGACGCAATTGTTCGAGGTGACGGCGCAGTTCAACATGCAGGCGCAGCCGCAATTGCTGCTGTTGCAGAAGACCATGGTGGTGGTCGAGGGCGTGGCGCGCACCCTCAATCCCAATCTCAACATGTGGGTGACGGCGGAACCGGTGGTGCGCGGCTGGATCGAACGCAAGCTCGGGCCATTGGGCAAAATCGAGGAGGCCACGGGCTCATTCGGCAAGCTGATCTTCGGTTTGCCCACCATGCTTGAGGACGCCCAGAAGGCAACGGTGATGCTGGCCCAAATGGCGCAGTCGGGAGGATTGAAACTCGATGCAGCGGCGACCCGGCAACTGGCGTTTGGGCAGCAGCCCCCCGACTGGCTGACCCGGATTTGCCTACTGATTGCCACTGTCTCGCTGGCGGTGATCGCCATAAACCTCAGTTTCTGAGGGGCGTTGGCACGGCGGGCGGATTGCTGGCATAATGCCGCTATGACATCACTCGCCGACAAGACTGTTCTCCTCATCATCGGCGGCGGCATTGCCGCCTATAAATGCCATGAATTGATCCGGCTGCTGAAGACCCGGGGCGCCCGCGTGCGGGTGATCATGACGCGGGCGGCGGAAGAATTCGTGACGCCGCTGTCACTCGCCAGTCTTTCCGGCGAGAAGGTGCACACAGCACTTTTCAGCCTCACTGATGAAATCGAGATGGGGCATATCGAACTGTCGCGCGCGGCGGATTTGCTCGTCGTGGCGCCGGCGACCGCTGACCTGATGGCCAAGATGGCCAATGGCTTTGCCGATGACCTGGCTTCGACGGCGCTGCTGGCCACCGACAAGCGGGTGCTGGTGGCGCCCGCCATGAATGTGCGGATGTGGAATCATGCGGCGACCCAGCGCAATGCCGCAACCTTGAAGCGCGACGGAATTGCCTTTGTGGGGCCCAATGACGGCGAGATGGCGTGTGGAGAGTTCGGACCCGGGCGCATGGCGGAGCCTGCCGAGATCGTGGCGGCAATTGCCGCCCTGCTGCAGCCCAAGGTCAAGCCGCTGGCCGGGCGCAAGGTGCTGATCACGGCGGGACCGACGCGCGAACCGATCGATCCCGTCCGCTTTCTGTCCAATCACTCGTCGGGAAAGCAGGGCTACGCCATCGCCGAGGCGGCCGTGGCGCTGGGGGCCGAAACGATTCTCGTTTCCGGCCCTGTGACATTGCCGATTCCGCCGGGTGTTCAGATGATGCCGGTGGAAACGGCGCGCGACATGCTTGCTATGTGCGAGGGCGAAATGCCCGCTGATATCGCCATCTTTGCCGCCGCGGTGGCGGATTGGCGGGTCGAACAGATTGTTGGTGAAAAAATAAAAAAGGGCAGCGGTGGCCCGCCGCAGCTGATGCTGGCCGAGAACCCCGACATTCTGCGGACCATCGCGACGCGTAAAGCGGGTCGGCCGAAAATTGTCGTGGGCTTTGCCGCTGAAACCGAACATGTCATCGCTCACGCCACGGAAAAGCTCGGGCGCAAGGGATGCGATGTCATTGTTGCCAATGATGTGAGCCCGGAGAGCGGCGTCTTCGGTGGTGACCGCAACAGGGTTCACCTGATAACGAGCAATGGTGTTGACAGCTGGCCGGAGATGACAAAGCGCGAGGTGGCACAGCGGCTGATGGAGCAGCTCGCGGCAATGCTGGTGCAGCCGAAATGATCAAAGTCGATATCCAGCAACTGGCGCATGGTGCCGGGCTATCGTTGCCCGCCTATGAGACGGATGGTGCTGCGGGCATGGACCTGCGGGCTGCCGTTGACATGATGTTGAAGCCTGGCGGGCGCGGGTTGGTGCCAACCGGTATCTCGATTGCCTTGCCGACGGGATATGAGGCGCAAGTGCGGCCACGCTCAGGCCTTGCCGTCAAGCATGGCATCACGGTTCTAAATTCCCCCGGCACCATCGACAGCGACTACCGGGGTGAAATCAAGGTGCCGCTGATCAACCACGGTGAGCATGACTTCGCCGTGGCGCGTGGTGACAGGATCGCGCAACTGGTGATCGCACCCGTCAGCCGAATTGGCTGGGAGGTCGTTGCCGAACTTGATGCCACGGCGCGCGGTGACGGCGGCTTCGGATCATCTGGCAAAAGCTGATGGCACTCTCCGACGACGAGATCGAGCGTTATGCCCGCCACCTGGTCTTGCATGAGGTCGGCGGCCCGGGGCAGAATAAGCTCAAGACGGCACGGGTTCTGGTGGTCGGGGCTGGTGGCCTCGGCGCGCCGTTGATCTATTATCTCGCGGCGGCTGGCATTGGCACCATCGGCATCATCGACCATGACACGGTCAGTCTTTCCAACCTGCAGCGGCAAATCATTCACACCACGGCGCGCACCGGCGAAGCCAAGACCGCCAGCGCGCGGCAGACGATTGAAGCGCTCAACCCGCATGTGAAGGTGATCGAGCACGCTTACCGGATCACTGCCGCCAACGCGCTGGAGATCATCGGGCAGTATGACATCGTCGCCGATGGCTGTGATAATTTTCCGACACGCTATTTGGTCAGCGATGCGTGTTATTTCGCGGCCAAGACGCTGGTCTCGGCGGCGGTCGGGCAATTCGACGGACAGTTATCGACCTTCAAGCCACACGAGAAAATGCCGGATGGAACGCCGTTCCCGTCCTATCGCTGCCTGATGGGCGAATTGCCGCCGCGCGGGCTGTTTCCGGCTTGCGAGGAAGCAGGCATTCTCGGCGCGCTCCCCGGCATTCTGGGGTCGATGCAGGCGATGGAAGTGATCAAGGAGATTCTCGGCATCGGCGATAGCCTGGCTGGGCGCTTGCTGATGTATGACGCGCTGGCGGCGCGCTTCTATGAAACCCGCCTGGCGTGGAACCCCGATAACCCGCTGAGCGGCCGTAAGCCGGTGATCACGACGCTTGACGCGGGGAATTATATCGACCGGTAGGGTCATTCCGTTTTAAAATGAATCCCTATACTGCCGTCATGGTCCGCGAAAGCGGACCATCCATCTCGCGGTGTGGGCAGGATGGTTCCTGCGCTTTCGCGGAGGATGACGAATTTCTTGGGATAATTCAGAGGGGTAGTGTTTCCAACTGAAACGGTGTTGCCCTAACCGTTCTTCAGGTCGTCGGGTTGTGGCATCGAGATGATGTTGTAGCCGGAGTCGACATAGTGGATTTCACCGGTGACACCGCCCGAGAGCGGTGACAGCAGATAGAGGCCGGCGCCACCCACTTCATCCAGCGTGATGGTGCGGCGGAGGGGCGCGTGGTTTTGCTGGTAGCTGAACATGGCGCGCGCATCACCGATGCCGGCACCCGCCAGCGTGCGCATCGGGCCAGCTGAAATGGCGTTGACGCGGATGCCTTGCGGGCCATAGTCGGCGGCCAGATAGCGTACCGAGGATTCGAGTGCCGCCTTGGCAACGCCCATGACATTGTAGTTCGGCATGACGCGCACCGAACCGCCGTAAGTGAGGGTGATGATCGAACCGCCATCCGGCATCAGTTCGGCGGCCTTGCGGGTGATCTCGGTGAAGGAGAAACACGAGATCACCATGGTGCGCGTGAAGTTGTCGCGCGTGGTGTTGGCGTATTTGCCCTTGAGTTCGTTCTTGTCCGAGAAGGCAATGGCATGGACCAGGAAATCGATCTTGCCCCATTCGGATTTCAATTTGTCGAAGACGCTATCGACTGTCGACACATCCTCGACATCGCATGGCAGCAGCAGCGTTGAGCCAACCGAATCAGCGAGCGGCTTGACACGTTTGCCGAAAGCTTCACCCTGGTAGGTGAAGGCCAGTTCAGCACCGTGCTTGTGCAGCTGCTGGGCAATGCCCCAGGCAATCGAATGGTCATTGGCGACGCCCATGACCAGCCCGCGGCGCCCCGTCATCAATTTTTCTGTCATTTATATCAGCCGTTATAACGCTGGAAGATGAGCGTCGCGTTGGTGCCGCCGAAGCCGAAGCTGTTCGACATCACCACATCGATCTTGGCGTTATCGATCCGTTTACGGACGATTGGAACATCGGCGAACTCCGGATCGAGTTCCTCGATGTTGGCGCTCTCGCAGATGAAGTTATTCTTCATCATCAGGATCGA
>JANLTS010000024.1:0-3508 GCA_031363045.1 Hyphomicrobiales bacterium | reverse complement strand
GATGCCGTTATCCTCAAAAGCGAGCTCGGCCAGTGGCGGTCCCTCGCGCTTGCGCTGGGCAGTCAGATCTTCCCACCAATCGTGGTTGCCGTTGATCCCGAACACGCCGAGCGGGGCTTTGAGCGCGGCCGCCGCCTTGGCCGCATCGGCCACATAGACGGTCCCGGTACGGAAGAAGTGGCCTGCCACATAATCTCCCATCAGCAGGATCAGATCGCCCTCAATTTCATTGGCGGCGGCGATGATGCGCTGCCAGCGGCTCAATGGCATATGTGGTTCGACCAGATGCGGATCGGCCAACATCACCAGGCGCATCTTCAGGCCGGGAGTCCAACGCGGCGGCGTGAAGGCATAGTATTGGGTGCGCATCAGGAAACCTGGCTCGATGACGAAGCCATAGGTGCCCACCACCGCGCCCAGTGCCGCCAATCTGCCGATGAATTTGAAGAATCCGCGCCTGTTCACAATCGCTGCACTATTCCCCGCAACATCTGACCGGAGACTTAACCCCCAGCGGTCGTCAGGGCCTCGGCCAAGATCCAGTTGCGGAACGTGGTGATCATCGGGCGACCGGCGGTGTCGCGGGGCGTGATCAGGTGATAGGCAAATTGCGCCGGACTTTTCAGGGAGAGCTCGAAAGGTTTCACCAGCCGCCCGGCGGCCAGATCGTCGCTCACCAGGCTCGAATCGCCCAAGGCCACGCCATGGCCATCGATTGCTGCCTGGATCGCCAGCGACGTCTGGCTGAAATGCAGTCCGCGGCTGTCGTTGAAATCCTTGATGCCCGCCGCAAGCATCCACATGCGCCAGTTGGGCCACACCGCGCCTTGGGCTTCGTATTCGAGATGAATCAGCGTGAACTGCAGGAGGTCGCGCGGCTCAAGCAGCGGTTTTGCGCCTCTCAGAAGGTCCGGGCTGCACACCGGGAACAGCACGTCGTGAAACAGCTTGTCCACCGCCATGCCGGGGTAGACGCCGTCACCAAAGCGGATCGCCACATCGACATCATCGCGCTCCAGGTCCATCACGCGCGATGACACGTCAATGCGAACGTCGGCGCCTGGCACCGCGTCGAGAAAGCGGTCGAGGCGCGGCACCAGCCATTTGGCGGCAATCGACGGTGAAGCGGTGACGCGCACCTGCTTGGGATTTTCGAGTTGGCGGATGCGCTGCAACGCCTGCGTCAGCCCCTCCAGCGCATCGGCGATGGCGGGCCTCAGGATCAACCCGGCGCGGGCCAATTGCATGTGGCGGCTGGTGCGGTGGAACAGGGTGGCGCCGGTCATGTCCTCCAGTTCCTTGATCTGGTGGCTGACGGCAGCGGGTGTCACGTTCAGTTCATGCGCCGCCTTGGTGAAGCTCAGGTGCCGGGCGGCGGCATCGAAGGCCTTCAGCGATTGCAAGCCGGGAATGTGGCGTAACATGCATGATCCTCAAAATCTGCTTGAAGATTAACATAGAACTCGTCGTTTGTATGCTGAATTAGGAGGGGTTATCTTGGCTTCATCAAAAAGATTGTTAGCAAGGATTGAAGATCATGACCCGCCAGACCCTCACCGCCAGCGCCATGGCACCGTTTTCCAGCATCGAAACCAGTCTCCGGCTGGCGCTTAAGTCGCTGTCGGTGAACACGTCAATCGACCCGGCGCTTGCCATGCTCGACGCCGAACAGGCCCGCATTCGCGCCTCCAGCCGCCATTGGTTGCTCGGCTGAACTTATCCGGAATTCCGCCCTCTCCGCCTGAGCCCCGGCCCTTGTGCCGGGGCTATTTTTGTCAGCCTGTCCGTGGATGGCCGGCCGTCGTGCCGCCGTCGATCTGCAGGGCTGAGCCAGTGATGAAGCGGGCATCGTCAGAGGCGAGGTAGAGAATCGCTGTGGCGATTTCGATTGGCGCGGCGATGCGGTTCAAGGGGGCGGAGGCCGCAAGCGCCTGTTCCATCGCCCCCGGGTCATCCGCGGCATTGATCACGTCGCGGCGGACCATGTCGGTATCGACATAGCCGGGACAGACGCAATTCACCCGAACATCGGGTGCGAGTTCGAGGGCCAGCGCGCGTGTCAGGTTGACGACGCCACCCTTCGAGGCACAGTAGACCGACAGGCCCACCTCGCCGATCAGTCCGGCATCGGACGCGAGGTTCACGACATTGCCCTTCGCGGCGCGCAAGTGTGGCAGGGCCGCCTGAATGCAGAAGAAGGTGCCCTTGAGATTGATGCCGAGGACATCGTCCCAATCGGCTTCGGTGACGTTTTCGACTGATCCACCGCGCCCGACGCCGGCGCAATTCACCAGCACGTCGAGGCCGCCCATCTCGGCTACCGCCCTTGCGACGATGGACATGCAATGACTTGCCGAAGCGACGTCACCGGACACACCAAAGGCTTCGGTCGGCAGGTGCGACACGGCCTGATCAGTGGACTGATCAGTTCGGCCGTTCACCGCCACGCGTGCCCCGGCATTGAGGAAAGCTTCCACCGCCGCTGCACCAATGCCACGGGTGCCACCGGTCACCAGGACGCGTTTGCCGGTGAAGTCGAAGCTCAACTATCGCCCTTTCCATTGCGGTTTGCGTTTCTCGGCAAAGGCCTTGGCGCCTTCGAGCTGATCCTCGCTGGAGTAGAGCACATCGACGGTCTTGAGCTTGCGCTTGGTCACCATGTCAAACGCCTGCTGGACTGGCAAGTGTGCCGTATCGCGGGTGATTTCCTTGATCGCCGCATAAACCAGCGGCGGACCATCTGCCAGTTGATCGGCAATAGCGTGGGCCCGCGCCATCAACTGGTCGGCAGATACAATTTCGTTGATGAGGCCCCAGTGCTTGGCTTCTTTCGCGTCAATCCGCCTGCCGGTGAACAGCATCTCCATCGCCACATGATAGGGAATGCGGCGCGGCAGCTTGATTGTCGCGGCGTCGGCCAGCGTTCCGGAATTTATTTCCGGCAGCGCGAATGTCGCGTGGGCGGCGGCGATGATGATGTCGCAAGAGATCATGATCTCCAACCCGCCGCCAAAGGCCAGTCCGTTGACTGCCGCGATCACCGGCTTGTTGAGGCCGGGCAGTTCCTGCAAGCCACCGAAGCCGCCGACGCCATAGTCCGAATCCGGTGCTTCGCCCTCTGCCGCGGCTTTCAGATCCCAACCTGGGCAGAAGAATTTCTCGCCAGTGCCAGTCAGGATCGCCACGCGCAATTCCGGGTCGTCGCGGAAGCTTGCGAAGATGTCACCCATGATGCGGCTGGTGGCTGCATCAATCGCATTGGCCTTGCCGCGCTCGATCCTGACTTCGAGCACTGTGCCGCGTTTGGTGGTGTGAATGGGGGAGGTCAAGGGCAGCGCTCCGTATACTGATGATCGTTGCTGGCGGCTCGCGTGTGAAGAGCCCTCATCCGGCCTGTCGGCCACCTTCTCCCATGGCTTTGCCACGGGCGAAGGCGCAAGAACCGATGGGCCTTCTCCCGCCGCAGGTGGGAGAAGGTGCCGAAGGCGGATGAGGGCTCTATCCACAG
>JANLTS010000682.1:0-6533 GCA_031363045.1 Hyphomicrobiales bacterium | reverse complement strand
AGGGCCTGGAAGATGGGTCCGAATTCTCCGATGGATTGATTGGCGCGTGTGACGATCTGCTTTGCGATGGGTGCGCGTTCTTCGGAAAAGCTGTCGAGCAGACTTGGTGCGGCGTGTCCCTTCAATACGGCGCTCAATTTCCATGCGAGATTGAAAGCATCCTGAATCGACGTATTGGAACCGAGCCCATTGGACGGCGGATGGCGGTGGCAGGCATCGCCCATGCAGAACACGCGGTCTTTGGAATATTCCAGCGCATGCATGTGATTGACCGTCCAGGTCGAGACCGACTTGATCTTCACCGGCACCGTGTTCTCGCCGATCAGGCTATAGACGACGCTCTTGGCGAATTCTTCAGTCACTTCGGGTGCGGGCTGGTTGATGTCATAGCCCCAGATGATCAGCCACTCGTTCCACGTCCGCACCATGCGCACCACGCCCATGCCGATGCCGCCGACATTCGAGCCCGGTTGCAGCACCCAGTAGAGAACGCTCGGCCGGTGCGCGACATACTTACTAAGATCGGCCTCGATGATGATGTTGATCGAGCCCGCCACACCCATCTTGCCATGCATCGGCAGGCCGATGTCGGCTGCCACTTTCGAATTGCCGCCGTCGGCACCGATCAGGTACTTCGCGTGGATGGGGTATTCCTCACCCGACATGCGGTCGCGCACCATCGCCGTGACACCATCCTTGTCTTGAGTGAGGGAGAGATATTCCGTTGACAGCCTGGCCCTGGTACCGCGCGCGCAGGCGGCGCCGAAGACGATCGGTTCGAGCAAATTCTGCGGCAGGTCGTTCATCTCCGTGGGGCTGGCCAACCGGTGCCGCGCAAACGACAGCGGATGATTGCCCCAGGTGTGAACGCGGCCCAGTTCTTCGCCCGCCAGCGACGTGCAGAACACGTTGTTGCCCATGAATTGCTGGCCCGTCGCATAGAGCATGCACTGCTCCTCAAGGCCGAGGTCGCGCATCACTTCCATGGTGCGCTGATTGGTGATGTGGGCGCGCGGCGTATCGGAGAGCCAGCGATACTTGGTCACCAGAGTGTTGCGGATGCCATAGCTCGACAGCAATGCCGCCATCGACGATCCAGCAGGCCCGGAGCCCACGATCAGCACATCGGTTTCAATCATTGTGATACTCCCGCAAAATCTCTCGTCAACTTTTATGCCTCCGGCCGCCTGCCGTGGAATGCATCCTGAAGCAGCTTCAGTATTCCATCGCGCGTGATGTCGCGTGGATTCCAGTAGGGATTGGCCACCGCGATATCGGCAGCTTTGAAGAGGTTCTCTTGGGCGAATCCCAGTTCCCGCAACGATGTCGGAGCCTGCAAGTGGCGGGCGAGATCGAACAGTCCGCGTGGTGCCGATGGTGCATTAAGCGCCCTGGCGATGCGCTGCATTGCTTGTGGAGCGGCGGCGAAATTATAGGCCGCTGCATGCGGCAGGATCACCGCATGGGTTTCAGCATGCGGCATGTTGAAAGAGCCACCCAGCACATGGGCGAGCTTGTGATGCAGCGCCATCGAAACCTGGCCCAGCACCGTGCCGCACAGCCAGGCGCCATAAAGGGCGTCACCACGGGACTTGGTGATGTTCGGCAGCGACGACGCCAGCGCCCGGATGCCTTCTTCCGCCATCAGCGAGATCACCGGATTGCCGTCCTTCGCATAGAGGGCCTCGACCGCATGGGCGATGGCATTCATGCCCGATGTGGCGGCAAGTGCTACGGGCAGCGTAGCAGTGAGATCGGGATCATAGATGACGGTTTCGGGTTGTATTCGCTGATCGCGCTTCGTCACCTTGGCGCCATCCGCCGTCTCGCCGAGAATGTTGGTCATCTCGGAGCCGGCATAGGTGGTGGGCACCGCCACCTGCGGGCAATCGCTGCGGAACGCAATCGCCTTGCCAAGGCCGATGGCCGAGCCGCCGCCAATGGCAATCGTGCCATCCGTCGCCTCACGCCCGGCAATCGCCATCGCCTGCTCGGTCACCGCCACCGGCGTGTGCATCACCGCACCGTCGAAGGCCACGCCGTCAAGCGATATTGCAAGCTCCCTGCCAAGTGCCGCCTGCTGCTTTCCGGTAATGATGAACGGCCGCGTCATTCCCAGCCGCTTCGCTTCGGCATTCACTTCGGAAATCCGTCCAGCACCGAATATGACGCGCGTCGGAAGGCCAGCGAAAACGAAATCCATCTTCTCACTCCTTCCAGTTGACGCGGTAGCCGGTCGGAAACAGCGAAAACCCGTAGCGGTCCTTCACATAACCCCAAATCCCCTTGGGTGCCGCCAGCATGATGATGATGGCAAGCGCGCCGAGGATGAGCAAGTAGATCGACCCGAGATCGGCCAGGAATTCGCGCAACAGAAAATACACGATGGTGCCGATGATCGGCCCTTCGATGGTGCCAATGCCGCCGATGACGACGATGAAGATCACAAACGCTGTCCAGTCATTGATCGAGAAGGCGGCATCAGGCGTGATGCGGAGCTTCTGCAGGAAGATCAGCGCCCCCACCATCGAGGTGACGGCGGCCACCAGCACATAAACAGCGAATTTCACCGTGGTAATCCTGACGCCAAGACTCATCGAGGCTACTTCACTGTCGCGGATGGCAGTTAGCGCCAGCCCAATCTTGGAGCGCAGCAGGCCATAGGCCATGAGTACCGACCCGGCCCCCAATCCCAGCGACACCCAGTAGATCAGCCATTCTCGCAGATCGCGGCTTGATGCGATGGCCTTGACGGCATCGACCGGGATGCTGATGCCGGAGCCGCCACCAAGCTCCTGCACCTGCGCAAACGACAGACGGAAAACCTCCGCCACCACCCAGGTGCCGATGGCGAAGTAAGCGCCTTGCAAGCGGAACACCAACTTGGCCACCGGGATCGCCGCCAACCCGCCGATGATACCGGCCAGTGCAATTGCCACCAACGGGCTGATCCCGAGGAACATGGCGCAGGCGAACAGCACATAGCCACCAAGGCCCACATAAGCCTGCTGGCCCACCGAGACGAGCCCGGCATAACCGGCCAGCAGGTTCCACAGGCTTGCCAGTGCCACATAGGTGGCGAACTCGCCGATCAGCCGCAAGTCCGCCCGGCTGCCCCACCAGGGTGCAGCGGCCAGCAGCACGATGACGATCAACGCCAGCACCCCGGCGATGCGGCTGGCCCTCGTGGACCTGGTGATGGTGGCGTTCATGCTCATCCATCGATCCTCGGAAACAGGCCCTTGGGCTTGAGCGCCAGCACGAGCAGGAAGGCCAGATGCCCGGCCAGTAGCTGCCAGCCCGGATTGACCTGAGCACCCAAGCCTTGCGCCACGCCAAGGATGACGCCACCCACCAGCGTGCCCCACAGATTGCCAAGCCCGCCGATGATCACCGCTTCGAAGCCGAAGATCAGGCGGCCCGGTCCCAATGACGGATCGAAGTTGGAACGGATGGCGAGGAACACCCCGGCAATCGCCACCACGCCGAGACACAGCGCCATCGCGTAGGCATAGACCTTGCCGTTGTCGAGACCCATCAGCCTGGCGATCTCCTTGTCGTCCGACGTGGCGCGGAAGGCGCGGCCCATGGCTGTGCGGTAGAAGATGAACTGCAAGCCGCCAATCACGGCGACGGCGGTTACAAACATCAGCAGTGGCATCACCCCGATGTCGATGCCCGGCACGAGATTGAAAGACACGGTCTCCAGCTCCCCGGCATTGAGCTTGCGGCTGTCGGCGGTAAAGATTTCGAACAACCCGTTCTGCAGGATGACCGAAAGACCGAAGGTGACCAGCAGCGGCGGCAGGATGTCCTTGCCCAGCGTGCGGTTGAGGATGCCACGCTGCAAGCAATAGCCAAAGCCCGCCATGACTGGCACGGCGATGATGAGCGAGGCCAGCGGATGCAGCCCGGTCATTTGCACGATCACCAGCGCCACATAGGCAGCAAGAATGATGAGATCGCCATGCGCGATATTGACCAGCCGCATGACGCCGAAGATCAGCGACAGTCCGGCGGCAAACAGCGCATAGAGGCCGCCGACGAGAATACCTTGCACGATGGCATTGATCCACTCCATCAGGCGGTCCCGAAATAAGCTGCTGAAATCTGCTCGCGCGTGAAAGCCTGTGGCGCGCCTTGCAGCGAAACGCGGCCTTCCTGCATGCAGATGAACTGCTGCGACACCGCCAGTGCCTGCGTCACGTCCTGTTCTACCAGAATGGCGCTCATGCCATCGCCGAGAATGTCCGGCAGCATGGCATAGATGTCCTTGATCACCACTGGAGCCAGCCCAAGGCTCAACTCGTCAAGCAGGATGAGTTCGGGGTTCGACATCAACGCCCGGCCGATGGCCACCATCTGCTGTTGCCCACCCGATAGTGACGTCGAGGGCTGATGACGTTTCTCCTTGAGGATCGGGAACATCGCATAAACCTTGGCCAGATCCCACGGTCCGGGTCGCGCCATCGCACCACCAAGAATCAGATTTTCCTCAACTGACAGCGAGGCAAACAACCGGCGGCCTTCCGGCACCATGGCAATGCCGCGCTTGACGATATCGTTCGCGGCCAGCCCGCCGATGGCTTCGCCCTTCCACACGATGGCCTCGCGCGCGCACGGCACCAGTCCGCAGATCGAGCCCAGCAGTGTGCTTTTCCCGGCACCATTGGCGCCAATCAACGCCAGCATGCCGCCGCGCTGCAATGTCAGCGACACGCCATGCAGCGCCTGGAAGTCGCCATAGAAGGATTTAAGATCGCGGACTTCGAGCAAAACATCAGACATGGGCTTCGGCTCCCATGTAGACGGTCTGGACATCCGGCATCGCCAACACGTCTGCGGGCCTGCCATCGGCGATCTTGGCGCCGAAGTTCATCACCACCAGCCGCTGCGCCACCGAGAGCAGCGCATGCACCACATGCTCGATCCACACGATGGTGACGCCCGAGGCGTGGACATCGCGGATCGCCGTCAGAAGCGATGCGCATTCATGGTCGGTGAGGCCACCGGCAATCTCGTCGAGCAGCAGCAGTTTGGGATCGGTGGCCAGCGCCCTCGCCATTTCCAGCCGCTTGCGTTCGAGCAACGAGAGCGAGCCAGCCGCAACATTGGCCTTGGTCTTGAGGCCGGTGAGGCGCAGCACATCCATTGCGCGCTGTTCGGGCGGCATGCGGTGATCGCTGCGGCCATAGGTCGAGCCTACCAGCAGGTTCTCGAACACCGTCATGCCCGAAAACGGATGCGGAATCTGGAACGAGCGCGAGATGCCACGCCGGCAGCGCTCCGAAACGCTCACCCGGTTGATATCCTGGCCCTCGAACATCACGGCCCCGGAGTCAGGCCGCACCGTGCCAGCAATGAGATTGAACAGCGTCGTCTTGCCAGCACCATTGGGCCCCAAAATGCCGACGATCTCGCCCGCCGCGACATCGAGCGAGATGCCATCGGTAACCACCAACGCGCCATAGCGCTTGGTCAAGGTGTTGAGCGAGAGCAGCGGCATTGGCACCATTCATCCCATTTTCCGTCATGCCAGCGAAGGCTGGCATCCCGTTTCACGCGCACATTAAGAAAGCGGGATTCCTGCTTTCGCAGGAATGACGGATTAAAGGAACGGAACTTCAGCCCAGCAGCTTCAATTCGCCACCAATCGGAATGTTCGGGTTCTGAACATTGGTGGTGATGACCAGCTCGTATTTGCCGTCTTTCTTCTGCCATTGTCCGCCGACCAGCGGCGTCTTCTGCACGTTCTTCACCGGTCCTGCCTTCCAGTTCACCGGGCCGACAATCGTCTGGATGTCGGTGGTGACGATGGCATCGAGGATCGACTTGGGGTCGGTCAGGTCTGCCGCCCGCTTGATGACGTCGGCCGCCACCTCGAAGATGGCGTGGTTGAAGCCGATGGGCTGCGTCCACGGCTTGCCGCTCGCCGCGACATAACCGTCGGCCAATGCCTTGGCACTGTCGCCCGTCAGGCTCGATGCGAATGGATGGTTGGGTGACCACCAGATTTCCGTGGTGAGGCCATCGCCACGATCTCCCAGCGCATCGATGGACGATGGAAACAGCAACGCCTTGCCGATGGTGGCGACCTTCGGCTTGAAGCCCTGTTGTGCCGCTTGAGCCCAGAAGGTGGCGAAGTCTGGCGGGATCATGACGCCGGTGATGATTTCAACGTCAAGTGCTTTGAAAGCGGATATCTGCGCGGTGAAATCATTGTTGAGCGGTTGGTAGCGGCCGGGATCGGTGACCGTGTAGCCCGCCGCAGTGAGTGGCGTCGGCAAGCCGAGCTTGGCATCGCCCCAGGCGTTGCCGTCGGCATCGTTCGGGAACAATCCGCCGACATTCTTCGCAACGCCCGACTGGTCCCAGATGCCGATGAAATTGGCGATGATGTCCTCAAGGCCCCAGAAGAAATGATAGGTCCAGTTGAAGCCCTTGGCCGGATCGCCGCCGCGGCCGAAGAAATACGGCTGCCACGGGCAATTGGTGGTGATGCAGGGCACCTCGTTCAGTTCCGCCTGGTCGGC
>JANLTS010000657.1:0-6059 GCA_031363045.1 Hyphomicrobiales bacterium | reverse complement strand
CCGTAAGCGCCGAGTGTTCCAAATTCGATGAAGTCGTCATCTCGCAAATCGACCGGCAGATCCAGGCGATGCGGCAGTACGTCGAGCGGGTCGCAAGTCGGCCCGAAAACCTTCCACGACTTGGTGTCGCCCGTCAATTCCTTGCCATCGCGGATGACGCGGTAAGGCGGCTGCAACTCGGGCACTTGCATAAACTCCATCAAACCGCCGTAGACGCCATCGTTGATAAAGATATCATCGCCGTCGGTGCACACCAGCTTCACCCGAGTGAGCAATGACATGCAGGTCGCTACGAGACCGCGCCCAGGTTCGCACTCAAGTTCTGGTTCCGTGCCCTTGCCGAAGTAGCGCGTCGCGGCTTCGGAAATGGTGGTGAAATAGGACGCCAGGGCGGCGGGCTTGCTCATCGGATAGTGGGCTGGAAAGCCTCCTCCGACATTGAGCTTGCCGACATGCACAGCCGCCGACTTGGCGATCCGGTGGGCGGCTTCGATATGGCGGGCATAGACGTGCGGATCGCGGGTTTGAGAGCCGGGATGGAAGGTCAGCACCGGCACATAGCCACGTCGGTCGACGTCTTGCAGCAGTGCTATTGCGATGTGTTCCGGCGCGCCGAACTTCGTCGAAAAATCATGGGCGGAGGATGTCCGCTCGCGGGGTAGTACGAAACGTACAGCCAATTCCACCGAAGTATCATTGCCGACGATATCGGCAATCTTCTGGACCTCCTCGCGGCAGTCGACCGCGAAGCGGCGGCAGCCATAGATGTGATAGGCGTCCGAAATCTCGCGCTTCGATTTGACCGGATTATGATAGTGAAACCTCGCATCGCGCGTCACCGAACGGACCAGCGCCATTTCATGCACGGAGGCGACATCCCAGTGCCGGAGGCCAGCACTCGCCAGGGCAGCAACGACCTCCTTTGCCGGATTGGATTTCACGGCGTAGGTCACCGTTCCAGGAAAGGCGTCGGAGAACTGCTTGAAGCGGTCTCTCAGCGTCGCGGCGGAAAAGCAGAATAGCGCTTCCTGCGGCTGCAGTGATTGCGACACCGCGACAGCATCGGCGAGGGCCATATCAGAGGCAATGTTCAGGGCGGGAGCAGTCATCGATACCTCCTGGAGGCTTAAGGTCTGGAGTTTAGCTTCAATTGGCGAGTCAGATCGCTGGATAACACACGGCGGCACGCTGAATTATGACAGCTGAGTCGTCACTCTGCCGCAGCACATTCCGTTTCGCTGGAGGATTAATGCCGCAACCAAGGAACAAGAAGCAATAGCCACGTTGTGGGTCAATGGGAGGAGTCTGGCATTGTTTCCAGCGATACCGTAAGGCTGTTTTTGTGAGATCGAGCAAGGCGGAAAGAGACAGAGACGCCCTTTCAACAGGATGGAATTTTGGCCATCTTGTGGACAAAGCTTGACCGCAGAGAGCTGGGAACAGTGCCCGAATGAGGAAAACCATGCGCGTAATCATTGCTGTGACCACGGTCATTCTGACGTTGGGTTCGCCCGCAGCGCTGGCCGACAAGCAGACGCCACTATCTGCTCCACAGATGCAGCTTTCCTTTGCGCCCATCGTCCGCAAGACTGCGCCTGCCGTCGTCAATGTATTTGCCAAGGCCATGGTGGCGACGCGCGAGGACAAGTTTTTCGACGATCCCTTCTTCCGGCGATTCTTCGGCAATGACGGCAGCTTTGGCCGGCCGCGCGAACGGGTGCAGAATTCGCTGGGTTCAGGGGTAATCGTCGACCCGGATGGACTGATCGTAACCAACAATCACGTGATCGCCAACGGAACCGACATCAAGGTGGTGCTGGCCGACCGCCGCGAATTCGAAGCCCGCGTGCTGCTGAAGGACGAGCGCACCGATCTGGCTGTCCTAAAGATCGATGTTCCTGAAGAAGCGTTGCCAGCCCTTGTGCTTGGCGATTCGGATGCGCTTGAGGTGGGCGATCTCGTGCTCGCCATCGGCAACCCGTTTGGTGTTGGCCAAACGGTGACCAATGGCATCGTCTCGGCGCTGGCGCGCACCAAGGTCGGCGTCAGCGACTATCAGTTTTTCATCCAGACCGATGCGGCGATCAATCCCGGCAATTCGGGGGGTGCCTTGGTCAATATGGCGGGCGAACTCATCGGCATCAACACCGCGATCTTCTCGCGCGGCGGCGGGTCGATCGGCATCGGGTTTGCGATTCCGACCAACATGGTGCGCACCGTTGTGGCCTCTGCCGAAAGCGGCAGTGCGGCGATCACCAGGCCTTGGCTGGGTGTCGAATTGCAAGACGTTACCGCCGACATCGCGACATCGCTCGGCATGTCGCGCCCGGAAGGCACGTTGATCGTCGGCTTGCACCCAGACAGTCCGTTGACAAAGGCCGGATTGAAACGCGGCGACGTCATCCTGGCAATCGAAGGAAAGCCGGTCGAGAACTCGCAGGAGCTAGGTTACCGCGTGGCGACAACGCCGATCGGTGCCACTACCATCGTCGAGTATTTGCGCGGCGGCGGCCGCAAGGAAACCCAGGTGACGATGGTTGCGGCCCCCGAAACCGTGCAGCGCGACGACAAGTTGATCGAGGGGCGCAATCCGCTGGCGGGACTTGTCGTCGCCAATCTTTCGCCAGCGGTTTCAGACGAATTGGGATTGGCCGCCGACAGCCAAGGTGTTGCGGCACTGCGCATTGCAGGGGGCCCCGCCAAACGCTTTTTCCGTCCGGGCGACATCATCCTTGAAGTCAACGGCAAGCCCATTGATTCCGTGGCAACGCTGACGTCGGTGGTCAACGCGCACGAAGGGGCCTGGCGCATCGCCATCAATCGTGGCGGCCGCATTCTCAAACTTGCCATCGGCGGCTGATGACCAATCTGTTCCAGGCGGCAGGTCTCGGCAAGGAGGCGCCTCGGCCGCTGGCAGACCGCCTGCGACCGCAGAAACTTACCGATGTCGTGGGCCAGGATCATCTGGTGGGGCCAGACGGTGTCATTACCCGCATGCTGGCGGCTGGCCGCATTCCCTCGATAATTTTGTGGGGACCGCCGGGAACTGGCAAGACCACCATTGCGCGATTGCTCGCGGGTGAGACGGGCCTCGCGTTCGAGCAGATATCGGCGATTTTCTCCGGCGTCGCCGATTTGAAGAAGGTCTTTGAGCAGGCCCGCATCCGGCGCGAACAGGGCAGGGGCACGTTGCTGTTTGTTGACGAAATCCATCGCTTCAATAAATCACAACAGGATTCGTTTCTGCCCATCGTCGAAGATGGCACCATCATCCTCATCGGTGCAACGACCGAGAACCCGTCCTTCGAGCTCAACGGGGCACTATTGTCGCGCGCTCAGGTGCTGGTGCTCAATCGGCTTGATGCCGATGCCATGACGGCGCTCATCGGCCGCGCCGAGATGTTCGAGCGCCGTCCCTTGCCTGCGGATGCAACAGCGCGCGGTGCGGCAATTGCCATGGCGGATGGCGACGGCCGGTATTTCTTGAACATGCTGGAGGAGATTTTTGCCGCGGTTCCCGAGGGCGGCGCCGTGCTTGATTCCGAAAATCTGGCGCGCACCGTGCAGAAGCGAATGCCGCTTTATGACAAAGCAGCTGACGGCCACTACAACCTCATCTCGGCATTGCACAAGTCAGTGCGCGGCTCTGATCCCGATGCGGCGCTCTACTATCTGGCGCGCATGCTGGTAGCTGGCGAGGACCCGTTGTTCATTGCCAGGCGTCTGGTGCGCATGGCCAACGAGGACGTGGGACTGGCAGACCCGGAAGCACTGCACCAGGCGCTGGCCGCCAAGGAGACTTATGACTTCCTCGGCAGCCCGGAAGGCGAGCTGGCACTGGCGCAAGCCACTGTCTACATTGCCACCGCGCCCAAATCGAATGCTCTCTACAACGCCTACAAGGGCGCCATGGAGCGCGCCAAGCAGACCGGCTCGCTGATGCCGCCGAAGATCATTCTCAACGCGCCAACCAAGCTGATGAAGCAACAAGACTATGGCAGCGGCTACCGTTATGACCATGATCAGCCGGATGCCTTCTCGGGCCAGAATTATTTTCCCGATGGCATGGGCCGCGAGAAGTATTACGTACCCGTCGAGCGTGGTTTCGAGCGCGAAGTGAAGCGAAGGCTCGATTATTGGTCGAAGCTGCGCAAGGACCGAGATAGCTGAAAAAGTTCGGCCGGGTCATGCCCGGCCGTTTCATCGATTGCAGCAGAAACTCAGGCCCGCTTGGCGTCAAGGCTCCAAGGGCCAGCGCCCTGGGCGGCCAAATACAGGAATACAAAGCTGTAGATGATCGCCAGTTCGCCGCCGTTGATGATCGGGTAGAAACCTGCCGGCGCGTGGAACATGAAATAAGCCACCGCCATCATGCCCGAGAGGACGAAGGCAGTAATGCGAGTGAAAAGCCCGAGGACGATCAGCACGCCGCCAATGACCTCAAGCAGGCCGCCAATACCGAAGAGCGAGGCCCGCGGCACGCCGTCCTTGAACATGTCGACATAGGGCCACTGCACCAGCTTGGCGGTGCCATGGGCGAGGAACAGGAGGCCGGTGATGATGCGGAGGACCGAGAGGATGGGGCCTGACCAGGTGGTGGGGATGATGCCGGAATTCATGGTGGTTGTGTCCTGTGTTGCGGTTAATCTGTAACTGGTGGATATACCGATTTATGATATGTAGCAACTTCAGTTACGGATATGTGACTGCGACACATTGACATTGCCTACCTTAGGGGTAGCCTACGGGTATGCAGCGAATTTCTATGACGCAAGCCAAGGATCGGTGGAACGAACTCATTTCACGCGTTGAAAATGGCGAGGGTGTCATGCTCACGAAGTGGGGCAGAGACTATTGCGCAATAGTACCGCTCAAACCCGCTACTGTTGCTGGTGCCAGTACATCACAGAATAGCTAGTTTCCCCGCTTGTCTGGCGGGTCTTGAAGCCGCAAGAGAATATTCCGGAGGTACCTAATAGGCTCAATCGCACTGCTCTCCCACACTACTCGAGCTTCTTCCGGATTGTCCCTCGTCCAGGCAAGGACTTCTTGGAGCAGGTCAGCCTTCCCTTCCGCCTAAATTGAAAGCTGGACTGTTTTCGCTCATTCCGCCGCCTCTTTCCGCCCGCGCTTCAGCACCTCCTTGAGATAGTGCCCCGTATAGCTCCGTTTCTCGCGGACCACGTCCTCTGGCGTGCCGGCCACCACAACTTCGCCGCCGCCGTCTCCTCCCTCTGGGCCCAAGTCGATGATCCAGTCGGCGGTTTTGATGACTTCGAGGTTGTGCTCGATCACCACCACCGTGTTGCCTTGATCGACCAGCTCGTGCAGCACTTCGAGGAGTTTCCGCACGTCATGGAAATGCAGGCCGGTGGTTGGTTCGTCGAGTAAATAAAGTGTGCGGCCGGTGGCGCGGCGCGACAGTTCCTTGGCGAGTTTGACGCGCTGGGCTTCGCCGCCTGACAGTGTGGTGGCTTGCTGGCCGACCTTGATGTAACTTAGTCCCACGCGCTCCAAAGTTTCCATCTTGTCGCGGACACTTGGCACGGCGCGGAAGAATTCCGCGGCTTCCGCCACCGTCATGTCGAGGACATCGGCGATCGACTTGTCCTTGAACTTGATGTCGAGTGTCTCGCGATTGTAGCGGTGGCCGTGGCAGGCATCGCAAGTGACATAAACGTCGGGCAGGAAGTGCATTTCGATCTTGATGACGCCATCGCCTTGGCAGGTTTCGCAGCGCCCGCCCTTGACGATGAACGAAAAGCGGCCCGGCTCATAGCCGCGCGCCTTGGCTTCCGGCAGGCCTGCAAACCAGTCGCGGATGTTGGTGAAGGCGCCGGTGTAGGTGGCGGGGTTGGAGCGGGGGGTGCGGCCGATCGGCGACTGGTCGATGTCGATGAACTTGTCGAGATGCTGGAGGCCGGTGACCTCGTCGTGCGCGCCGGCCAGCACGCGGGCGCCGTTCAGGACGCGCGCGGCGCTGGCGTAGAGCGTGTCGATGGTGAAGGTCGACTTGCCGGAGCCGGAGACGCCGGTGATGCAGGTGAAGGTGCCGAGCG
>JANLTS010000298.1:0-2629 GCA_031363045.1 Hyphomicrobiales bacterium | reverse complement strand
CTCAACCGCTTCAGGGGGTTCCGGCTTTCGCCGGGATGACGGGATAGAGATGAAGTCGATGCGTAATATTGCGTGTGCAACTGTTCTTGCCGCAGCCATGGCAACACCAGCTCTGGCGCAATCGGACGATCCCGAACTGATCTTCAAGAAGACGACAGTGTGGCGCATGTTGTCACCCGATGCGAAGCTTGCGACCTATGTTCTCGACGATCCCGAAATCGAGGGTATCGCCTGCTATTTCACGGTGCCTGAAGTTGGTGGCTGGTCTGGCTGGGCAGGCTTTGCCGAGGAGCGCTCCGAAACCTCGCTCGCCTGCCGTCAGACCGGACCGGTGACAATCAAGGCCAAATTCGACCAGGGCACCGAAATGTACAGCCAGCGCCGCTCGCTGTTCTTCAAGAAGATGCAGATCGTGCGCGGCTGCGACCCCAAGCGCAATGTGCTGGTCTATCTCGCCTATACTGACAAACTCATCGACGGTAGCCCGCAGAACTCGACATCCACCGTGCCGATCATGCCGTGGGGAACGTTGCCCGCACCAAAGTGCGGTGATTTTCTGCAGTAAGTTTGTTCGGACGCTCCCGGCAACAGTGCGGCGTACGGCTTCACATGCCGGGTTCGATCGGCTTTTCGATATCGCCGCCGCTCTCGGCCCAATCTTTGAAGGCGCCGAGGTTGAAGACCTTGCCGTAGCCCAAGTCCTTCAGCGTTTTGCCGGAAAGTGCCGAACGCCCGCCCGAGGCGCAATAGACGATGACTGGCTTGGCGGGATCGAATTTCTTGTCGTGATAGGGCGATTGCGGATCGGCGCGGAACTCGAGCATGCCACGCGACACATGTACGGCTCCCATGATCTTGCCGCTTTTCTCGACCTCAGGCGCATCGCGCACATCGACCAGGAGGGCACCACTGGCCATCATGGCTTTTGCTTCAGCAGCGGTGACCCGCGGCACCACCAAATTGGCAGCGTCCATCAACTGTTTCACACTCGTGACCATTTCATACTCCCATGGCAATCCCTAGCGGTAGCAGGTCGGTCTCCCCAAGATCGGCACGCTTAAAGTTACGCCTGGCCTTCGCAGGGGCCAAAGGGTCTTTTCTCATGTTTGTCAGGCGTCCAGCTCATGTCAGCAGGAAAAGCTCGACAGCGGCTATGCAAATATGGTTCGTTCCGCTTCAGCGATGGGCCAACGGGACATGATGTGACAGAGACGACCTCCAAACCGCGCCGCCTGTCCGACATCGTCAAATCCATCGACACGGCACAAAACATAACCATCGGCACGCTGGTCGATGCCTTTGGCGAACGGGCATTCGGCGCGTTGATGTTTGTGTTCGCGGTGCCGAACATTGTGCCAACGCCACCTGGAACATCCGCCGTGCTGGGCTTGCCGCTGGTGATCCTCACCTTTCAGTTAATGATCGGCCGGCAGGTGCTGTGGCTGCCGCAGGCGGTGCGCCGCCGCGGCATTTCGGGCGCGATGTTTGAAGGGTTCGCCCGGCGCGCAGTGCCGGTGATGGCGCGCTTCGAGCGGGTGCTGAAGCCACGGCTGGCGGTACTTGCCGCCTCCGATCTGGCCGAACGCCTCATCGGCATCGTCGCCTTTGCGCTGGCCGTGATTTTGTTCCTTCCGATTCCGTTGGTGAACATTCTTCCAGCCGCTGCCATCACGTTGATGGCGCTTGGCCTCGCCGAACGCGATGGCTTTGCCGTGCTCGGCGGTTATGCACTCGCCGCGGTGACCGTTCTGTTGCTCGCAGCCGTGTCAACCGCGCTCTATGCGGCGATGTGGGCGTTCCTGAACGCGCTGTTCGGTATATAAATTTCCGTCAGCCGCATGTCGCAGGCGATCCACGATGGCTGCCACGGCCACAGCGGCCGCCAGCGATATCTGGCCGTGGCACCGGACCCGGCCGCGCCTTACGGCCGGCGAGGCCAGGCAATTCCGGCACGGCATCATCATAGAGCCAGGCCTCAAGCAGCGGCCGCACCGAACCGTCACCACTGAAACGAACGGCGGTGCGGATGAAACCCTCGGATGTTACACTCTTACCGCGATTGTCCTGCACGAAGTGACGCAGGATGTTGAAGAAGCTGCTGTCGCCAACTTGCAGGCGAAGTGCATAGAGGGCAGCGGCACCTCGATAATAGGTGCGGTCGGAAAACAATTGGCTCGGCTTCTGCACCACGGCGGACTTCAAGTTCTGGGCGACGACGTAATCATAAATGGCCAACATGTCGGCATCGAAACCGGCGGGGTCATCGCGGTTGGGCCACAAGGTTTCGAAATACGTCGCCGCGCCCTCGGCGATCCACAGATCCTCCCAGCGGGCCACCGAGACCGAATTGCCGAACCATTGATGTGCCAGTTCATGCGCCACCAACTCCTCGCTCGGCGGGTTGTTGCCCGACGGGAAAACTGACATGGCTTGCGTCTCGAGCGCGTAATAGAGGATTGGGTCCTCGACGACGACCGACCCATAGGACCCAAACGGATAGCGGCCGATCAGTGTTTCGAAGTATGTGAGCATCTCGCCTGCCAGGGCATAGCCCTCGATGTGCGATTGCGGAATGCCCGCGGGCGCGTAAACACGGATCGGCGTGCCCTCGGGGCACGGCGCGACGCCC
>JANLTS010000296.1:0-17918 GCA_031363045.1 Hyphomicrobiales bacterium | reverse complement strand
CGCGGGAGGGCGCGCCGAAGCGCTGTTCGCAGGGCTTGCCGAGCCTGATGCGCTGCAGGATGGCGCCGCTCAAGCCGTCGCGCACATGGATTTCGGAGGGACTGACGCAAGCCGGCTCAACCGCATCCCAGGCGCCGAGCGCCTGTAACGCCCGCACACCGTTGGGTGACATCTGCAAGCCCGCTCCCACCGCCTCGAAAGCCGGAGCCTGTTCGAACAGCCTGACGGAACGGCCGGCGCGGGCCAGGCCAAGGGCTGCGGCCAATCCGGCGATGCCGCCGCCGGCGACGAGATAGGGAAGATCGGTCATGCAAAGGCTTTTGCCACATGCCAGGCCCGGCGCCGCTGCGGCGGATTGTGGCTTGCCCGTCAGCGTCCCAGGTCCTAGACAGACCCGCGCATTTCGAAAGGTCTTTCCCCATGGGTTTCATCTCCGACGCCTTGAACCGCATCCAGCCCTCCGCCACCATCGCCATTTCCAACAAGGCCATGGCGTTGAAGGCCGAAGGAAAAGACGTGATCGGCCTGGCGGCGGGCGAGCCCGATTTCGACACGCCCGACAATATCAAGGACGCGGCCATCGCGGCGATCAAGGCGGGCAAGACCAAGTACACGGCGGTCGACGGCATTCCGGAACTGAAGAAGGCGATCTGCGCCAAGTTCAAGCGCGAAAACCAGCTCGACTACACGCCGTCGCAAGTCTCGGTCGGCACCGGCGGCAAGCAGGTGCTGTTCAACGCGCTGATGGCCACCGTCAACCCCGGCGACGAGGTGATCGTTCCCGCCCCCTATTGGGTGAGCTATCCCGATATCGTGATGCTGGCGGGCGGCACGCCGGTGTTCGTCGATTGCACATTGGAGCACGGCTTCAAGCTGCAAGGTGCCGATCTCGAAAAGGCCATCAGCCCCAAGACCAAGTGGCTGATCCTCAATTCGCCGTCGAACCCCAGCGGCGCCGCCTATTCGCGCGCTGAGCTCAAGGCCATCACCGATGTGTTGGTGAAGCACCCCCACGTTTGGCTGCTCACTGACGACATGTATGAGCATCTGGTCTACGACGATTTCGAGTTCGTGACGGCGGCGCAGATCGAGCCCAAGCTTTATGACCGCACGCTGACGATGAATGGTGTGTCGAAGTCCTATTGCATGACCGGCTGGCGCATCGGCTATGGTGCGGGCCCCGAAGTGCTGATCAAGGCGATGTCGAAGCTGCAGTCGCAGTCAACCTCGAACCCGTCATCAATTGCCCAGTGGGCGGCCGTCGAGGCGCTGAACGGCAGCCAGGATTTCATTCCGCGCAACAATGAAGTGTTCAAGGCGCGGCGCGATCTTGTGGTGTCGATGCTGAACCAGGCCAAGGGCATTTCCTGCCCGGTGCCGGAGGGAGCTTTCTATGTCTACCCCTCGTGCAAGGGCGGCATCGGCAAGACCGCACCTTCGGGCAATGTCATCAAGAATGACGAGGATTTTGTTACCGAACTGCTGGCGGCGGAAGGGGTCGCTGCCGTTCATGGGGCGGCGTTCGGAATGTCACCGTTCTTCCGCATCTCCTATGCCACCGCAACCGAAGTCCTCGAAGACGCGTGCCACCGCATTCAACGCTTCTGCGGCAACCTTCGATAAGCTAGGGCGCTCACGGCACTGGTATGACGAAGTTCGTCAGCACTCCCTGAGTGCGGTCGAAGCTGCGACTAGTGATCTTGGCATCGTCGACAAAGAAGGCGACTGCGCCAACACATGCAGGCCCGCGATGAATGAACCGAACCCTGCCATCCGAGTCAGTGATGCCGCTGACCTTCTCGTTCAGATAGTAGTCATCGAGGAACCGCCCTTTGACTGTCACGCCAGATAATGGAGTGCCGGTTTCATCGATCACCTTCAACTTGGCTGACACCACATTGGTGGACTTGCAGTTCTGGATTTTCTGCGCTGTCATCTGTAACTCAGCCACACGAACACAGGCGGCGATGCAGGCATTGACGGGAACCAGCTTCACCAGGCGGCCAGCGCTTCGGCCGATCATGACATTTGCCGCGATGACGCCGGCCGCGTTGCGCGGTCCGGCAGCGCTAACTTGGGCGCCCACATAGGCAGGTGACAGCAGCAGGGTTAACGGCTGGGCGAGGTCATTGGGGCCAGCGGCAAACACGCCAGCGCTCAAAACTGTCCAGGTGATGTTGCGCGCCTTGTCGATTGAGCCCAAGCCATAACTGCTCAAGCGTCCCGTTCCGGCTCCCGCGATCAACTGCCAGCGCCCGGTGCGTGCAATGTAGCGATGCAGATAGGCAATACTACTCGAACCGCTGGTCAACAGAAACCGCGCCTGGTCGCCCGCATCATTAATGCGCGCGACAGCTTCAGCTGCGACGAATCCTGCCGGCAAGGTGGCGTTGGGCGTCACAACACCCGGAGCGTCGAGACGGTACCAGAAACTGTTCAGCGCAACGGTACCCTTCGGACTGATATCCAGGGGAATGTCGTTGGGAAAGCCGCTCAGGGTGAGATTGGTCAGTCCGCCCGACGGGCTCCACTGGAAGGGTGCAGCGTCAGGCGCCAAAATGTTGGTGATTGTATTGTAGCCGACGACCCGGTTGAAGTTGTCGATTCCTGCAACTCTGGCAATGGTGTTGCCGGGAAGCAGTCCCAGTTCCTGCACACTGTAACCGACACCGTCCGGTTTCCACACGACGGCCTGCGGTTTGAAATCCACGCTGAAACTCGAAGCTGTTCCAGCTATCCAGCCAAGCTTGTTCATTCCCGCGGGTGACAGAAACGGAAGCCCGGAGGGGGCCGGCAACGGCACCGGGTTGCCGCCCTGAGCCGGCCAAACGACGACTCGGTCTTTGCCGTAGCATGACGGATAGGGGGCGGGGCAGAACCCTCGCAAGCGTTCGAGGCCGATGATCTCGCCGTCATCTCCCAGAATGGATGCGCCGCCAACCGCGGTCACAAAATCGATGGCGTAGGTTTCGGCCATTGCAGCCGAGTCGTGGCTGACAAGCAGCGAAATGCCTAAGGCGGCCGCCGCCAAGCACTGACGGCGAACGGCGAAGCGGACTTTTCTCAATTGCATGGATTTCATGACATTTCTCTCTGAGAAGTTGCTGTGATCGCCGATCTTTTCTGGCCATGCTTTGATCTGACGCAAATCTTCAACAAGACCCCACCTCTGTTCCCCCGCACCGAGGATCAGTACGAGTGGGTGAAACGCGATAGCCATGAATAACGCTATCTAACTGACGGTTGCCCGACAAAGTCTGTCATCGAGCAGTCATGTTGGCATCATAGCGGCGGACAGGTAATTGTTTCGACCGCCAGCGAGGACTGTGCTAGATCGCCGGGGCGCGGCGAACGACCGTCAAAGCGAACATTGCAAATGGGAAAAGCTCAATCATGTATGATACTTCGGTACCGGTCTTCATTCATTATCTCAAGTCGCTGTCGGCGATCCTCAAGAAGGCGGAAGACTATTGCGCGGCGAAGAAGATCGATCCCGCCGTGATGCTGTCGCAGCGGCTCTATCCCGACATGTTCGCGCTGACCAGGCAAGTGCAGATCGCCACCGATGGTGCCAAGGCGGCGGGAGCGCGGCTGGCGGGCATCGCCGTTCCGAGCTTTCCGGACGAGGAGAAAACCTTCGAGGAACTGCAGGCGCGGATCGCCAAGACCATGGATTTCCTCAGCTCACTGAATAAATCGCAGTTCGAAGGTGCTGCGGATCGCATCGTCACTTTCAAGTCGGGTGGCAATGACAAGAGCTTCAAGGGCAGCGATTACGTTGGTCTGTGGGCGTTCCCCAACTTCTTCTTCCACATCGCCACGGCCTATAACATCCTTCGCCACAACGGCCTGGAGATTGGCAAGGGCGATTATCTGCGCGGTGGCTGAGCGTCGCGCACTTGTGATGGAACCAAACGGTCCCTGCCGGAGTTAACAGTGATCAGGAAGGAAACCCATGCAGCCGCTGCATGAGTGGCCTAACTCTCGTCACATTGCGCGCCATAACGCGCGGATACGGCAAAGATTTCAATCACAAGGATTTCGCATGAAGAAGATCATCACCGCCTCGCTTATCACCCTCGCCGTTCTTGCCTCGCCGGCATTCGCCAAGTCGGGCGTCAAGGTGGGCTTGCTCACCTGCCACGTCGAAGGTGGCGTGGGTTATATCATCGGTTCGTCCAAGGCCGCTGACTGCGTCTACAAGTCAGTCAATGGCAACGTCGAGCACTACACGGGCCGCATCGGCAAGTTGGGCGTCGACATCGGCTTCACCGCCGATACGGTCATCGGCTGGGCGGTGTTTGCACCTGGCAAGGTGAAGGACGGGGCGCTGAAAGGCAGCTACAATGGCGTGACGGCTGAGGCCACCGTGGTGGCGGGCCTCGGCGCCAACGTGCTGATCGGCGGCTTCCGCAAGACCATCAACCTGCAACCGGTGAGCATTCAGGCCCAGACCGGTCTCAATGTCGCGGCAGGGATCGGCAGCCTGCACCTCGAATCGGCGGATTGAAACCAGTTTCATTCGCAAGTTGAGAAAGGCCCGGTTAACGCCGGGCCTTTTTGTTTTCGCTTGCCGTGCTCCGCAATCGGAGTCAGTCTTGACCACATGGAACCGCCCCGCGTGGTACCAGCCACCTTGAGAAGGGCGGTCCTTCGACGCACATTCAGTTGAGCAGTCAGAGGAGGATTGGCCATGGAACAACAGAACGGCAGAAGGTCTTCGGGCGCGCGGTGCATTGCACTCGTGGGCCCCTATCTCAGTGGCAAGACGACGCTTCTTGAAGCGATCCTGTTTCAGACCGGCGCCATTCCGCGCCAGGGTAAAGTCTCGGAGAAATCAACCATTGGCGATGCGGCGCCGGAAGCCCGCGCCCATGGCATGAGCATCGAGCTCAATGCCGCCACCACGAATTACCTCGGCGACAGCTACACGTTTCTCGATTGCCCGGGTTCCATCGAATTCGCCCAGGACCAGCGCGCCGCACTTCATGGCTGCGATCTGGCGGTTGTGGTCTGCGAGGCCGACAGCAAGAAGGCACCGGCCCTGCAGCTGATCTTGAAGCAGCTCGATGAAATCGGGCTGCCGCGCATGCTGTTCATCAACAAAGTCGATAAATCCGATTCTAGCCCGCGCGATGTGCTGGACTGGTTGCAGCCGGCAAGTTCCAAGCCGCTGATCATGCGGCAATTACCGATCATGAAGGGCTCGATCGTGACGGGCTTCGTCGATCTCGCCCTCGAGCGCGCCTTCGTTTACCAGGAGCATCTGGAGAGCAAGGTGATCGACATGCCCGCCGATATCGCCGAGCTGGAGAAAACCGAGCGCTTCGCCATGCTCGAAAAACTCGCCGACCATGACGATGAGATGATGGAGCAACTTCTCTCTGACATGGAGCCACCGCGCGACCGGGTGTTCGGCGATCTGGCGCGTGAATTGGCGGAAGGCCTGATTACCCCCGTGCTGTTCGGCTCGGCCGAGCACGGCACCGGCATCGAGCGATTGCTCAAGGCGTTGCGGCATGAATCACCCGGAATTTCCGAAACGGCCAAACGGCTGGGACTGAAAGCCAATGGCACGTCGGCGCTGGTGCTGAAGACCTTCCATACAGCGCATGGTGGCAAGCTCTCGGTGTCGCGCATTTTGGGCGGGGAGGTCGCCGATGGTACGGTGTTTCATGGTGCTGCCGGACAAGACGCACGCACCGCCGGTGTCTTCACGCTGATGGGATCGACGCCCAACAAGGTGCCGAAAGCCCAGGCCGGCGACACGGTTGCGCTTGGCCGCCTCGACACGGCGGCGACCGGCGAGACATTGTCATCGGCCAAGGGCAATACGGCTCAGCTGGTGAAGCTGGTAGCGACGCCGGGCGTCTATGGTTCGGCCATCTCGGTCTCCGACCGCAAGGACGAGGTCAAGCTCACCAGTGCCATTGCCAAGCTGGTGGAAGAGGACCCGTCGCTGGCGCTCGAACACAATACCGATACGCACGAACTGGTGTTGTGGGGGCAGGGCGAAATGCACTTGCGAGTGGCGCTGGAAAAACTTGAGGGCAAGTTCGGTGTGCATGCCAAGTCCAAGGCGCGGCGCATCGCCTACAAGGAGACGATCCGCAAATCGACGCAAATCCGCGGCCGCCACAAGAAGCAGTCGGGTGGTCACGGCCAGTTCGGCGATGTGGTGGTGGAGATCGCACCCTTGCCACGCGGCTCTGGCTTTGTGTTTTCGGATTCGATCACCGGCGGCGTGGTGCCGAAGCAATATATTCCGGCGGTGGAGCAGGGGGTTCGCGAGTGGATGAGCCACGGGCCTCTGGGGTTCACCGTCGTCGATTTCTCGGTGAACCTGTCGGATGGTTCGTATCACGATGTCGACTCATCCGAAATGGCGTTCAAGACGGCGGCGCGCATCGCCATGGTGGACGGCATGCCGACCTGTTCGCCGGTTTTGCTGGAGCCGATCGCCGGGGTTGAAATCCACGTGCCGAGCGATGCGACATCGCGCGTCAACCAGATCGTCACCGGGCATCGCGGGCAGTTGCTGGGCTTCGACGGGCGCGACGGCTGGCCGGGCTGGGACACGGTCAAGGCCCACATGCCGGAGTCCGAGATCAGCTCGCTCATCATCGAGTTGCGCTCGGCGACGGCGGGTGTCGGCACCTTCACCTTTGCGCTCGATCACATGGCAGAACTGACAGGCCGCGCGGCGGACCTCGTGGTGCAGTCAAGGAAAGCCGAGGCTGCGTAGACAGCTATTTAGGTCGTGCTTCATGCAAGCCTGCGTCGGGCTGTTCCAATTGCCCGGCGCGGCGCTGCCTTACTGCGTTGACCAAGGCGTGGGCGGCGGTGCGGACATCGTCCTGAATGCCCTCGTCCTTGTCGAGATCGAGGTGATTTTCGGCGTAAGTGCCGAGGTAACCGATGAACGCATCGATCTGGGCGCGTCGCCCTGCCGGGATCATGCCGATGTCGGTGAGCCAGTCGGTGAGGATACGGCGCAGGTTTTCAACGCCTGCCGCATCACCATGCACGACGACCGAGAACACCCGTCCCGCCAGATGGCGCGGATAATCCCAGCCCTGCATTTCAAGAGCCTTGGCCTTCACAGGATCCTTACCAGTCGTCGTCAAGTCAGGATTGCCGCCGTCGGCACAGACCAGACGGTCGATCATCGCCTTTAAGCCGGCCGGTGCCTGATACCAGTTGACTGGCGTTACGATCATCACGCCATGGGCGGCGGTCCACATCGGATAGATATCGTTCATCCAGTCGCTGACCTGGCCCATGGCGAAATTCGGGTAGCAGGAACACGGCCAATGGCAGAGTGGCTGAGCAGTTGATACACAACCCTTGCAGGGGTGGATCACCCGGCCATATTGCGAGGTCAACAAGCTGAGATCGAGAACTTCAACCTCAAAACCCTCCGTGGACTGAATAAGTTCCTTGGCGAGAGTCAGCAGTCGCCAGGATTTTGACATCTCGCCGGGGCAGCTCTGGTCGGACCGCATCGAGCCGTTGACGAGCAGGATGCGATGCGGGGAGCCCGGATTCTTTTGCCGGGCCTCGGCCTCCTGAATGCGGCGGCGGGTGTCGAGCCACTCGACGGGGAGCATCGTATCTGGCTTGACGAAGTCATCACCCGCCTGCTGCTTGACTGGATTTTTGCGATAGACATCGTAGCCATTCCAGGCAGTTTCGATGATGGCAGCAATTGCCGCCTCATTCGCTTCAAAGGCTGGATCGAAGAACCGGTTCCGGAAGCGTGCTTCGAATTCGGCTCTTGTCAGTTGCACGTCCGGCATGCCCTTGCGGGCGGTAATTTCAGTCATGCGTTGCTCCTGCATTCGACACCACGCTTAGAATGGTTACCAGCCGGTCAGCAAATCAATCCAACTTGCGCAGCAGCGCGAAGTTGTTCGCGGATCCGTGATCGTCAACGCATCGCCATGGCCTTGTCCGGCGACATCCAAAACGGTGGCAGCCAGGCGGCGAGGTTGCTGAGTGGCAGCACCTCGGGCTTGAGGCGGATGCCGAGGATGTCCACCATGAAGGCGCGGCGGGCTTTGATGCGGCTCCAAGCTTCGGGGTAGCGATGCTGCAGGTCATCGCGCAGGGCCGCGTCGGCCAAGGCGATGCCGTCCTCAATATTACTGGTGAAGTACTCGGTGCCGGTGGCCGGGATGATGTCGCATTGCAGCGCCATGCCGGAGGAGAGCTTCTGCTGGCTGGATTTCCGGATCGGCGAATGCACCCACTCATCGAGATGCAGCAGGTGGCCGGGGTTGAGGCCGATGCCGAAGAACGGATCGCTTAGCCTGGACATCACGGCATCATAGATCTCGCCACCCGTGACGCCGATGCCAATGGTTTCGTACCAGGCGACGGCGGCCTCGAAATAGGGCGCGACGAGTTTTTCAACATAGTCTTGTATCGCCGCCGGAAGTTCGGACGCATCCGCCACCATGAAACCGGCGCGGCAGTTGAGCGATCCCATGAGACCGTGGCCGACGACGATGGGATCGCCGTGCGCGATGACCCGAGATGACGGACTGGGCAGGCCATATTTGGCGCGCGGGCCGGAACACATGTTGATGTGGATCGACTGCATGAAGCCGTCGAGTTCCATGTTGCGGCAGGCATCATACTCAGTCATGCCCGGCTTCACATGCAAGATGAAACGGCGGATGGCGTTTGAGGATTTGGTGGCGGCGTATTCGAAGCAGGCGATCTGTTCGGGCTCGTTGATGACGCGGAGACCATTCACCGGATTCATGAAGAGCAGGGCAGCATTGCTGACCTCGCCAAAGCGGCGCAGTGCTTCGACCAGATAATGCGGAGTCTCGAACCACTGTGGATCGAAGACGCCGGCCTCGGTCTCGTAACCCTTCCAACCAGCCAGTCCTATGCGATGGCCGGATGAGAGACCGGCATCACGCAGTTCCTGTTGCAGCGATCGACTGCGGTCACGCGGCTGGCCCATGAGGCTCAAGGGTTGCCAGAGCACGCGGTTGAATTCACCATCGGCGGTTTCGGCATAAGGGTAACCCTCATTGCCGGCGAGCAGCGTCGGTGTCCCCGCCATTGGAACGATCAGCAGCGCCTCCTCGAAGCGCGGGTCATAGCCGCTGGCCCAGGAAATGTTGGCAACGTGCTCGCGATCACCGTAGATG
The DNA here is from genome assembly GCA_031363045.1 of Hyphomicrobiales bacterium. GTDB lineage: Bacteria > Pseudomonadota > Alphaproteobacteria > Rhizobiales > Aestuariivirgaceae > Aestuariivirga. The sequence continues at coordinate 8,751 of JANLTS010000296.1, read as the reverse complement.
ACGACGGCGTCGAGTTGGTTGTCGGCCATGCGTTGGCGCAGGCGCGCGATGCGCTGGGTGTAGATGCGACGGTCGAGGCGGGGTTCCGAAGCAGGTGTGCCGAAGTCCGGAAGGTCGATGGCGGTGAGGGTGGCGCGCCGCATGCGGGAATCTCCAGTTCAAATTGGAGAATAGCGGCTCTGTGGCGTCAGTCTACCATCCTGCCAGCCAATCATCGCTGGTCATGGCCGGGTCGAAAACCCAGCTGGCGGTCGGAACGTCGAAGCGGTAAGTGCCCGTTGTGGTGGCAATAGTCAGGGCGGAGAAAATATGATCCCGGCCATCGGGGGCATTGACCCAGATTGAATAGTCACTGTCCCGGTAGCGAACCTTCAGCTGTTCCAAGGCAAAATCATAGATGATCACGTCGACATCGGGCCCACCATAGATGACGTCGTTGCCCTGGCCGCCAACCACCAGGTCACGGCCGGTTCCGGCATCGATCAGATCATCGCCCACACCGCCAAAGATCAAGTCCAAGCCGCCGCTGCCGGTCAGGAAGTCACGGCCGCCGCCACCGTCAATGCGGTCCCTGCCGGCTTCGCCATGCAGCGAATCACCACCCAAGAACCCGGTCAATATGTTGGCGGATTGGTTGCCGACGACAATATCCGCCCTGTTCGAACCTTCGATATTCTCGATGCCGATGAGCATATCGCCGGTCGCATCGCCGCCAAATGCCTTGTTCTTGGTTAGGTCGATGAAAACCTGGCCGTCCGACGCGCGATAGGTGGCTGTGTCGCTGCCGTCGCCACCGCGCAAGACATCGGCTCCTTTGCCACCGGTCAGTGTATCGTTGCCGCCGAAACCCTTGAGCAGATCGTTGCCGGAACCACCGGAAAGCCGGTCGTTGCCTTCACCGCCCTTGATGATGTCGTTGCCTGGGCTGCGGTGCAGAATGCCGCTGCCGATATCAAGTCGCCGATAAAATCCCGCCGCCAAGTGCATGTTTCCTGTCCCAGATTGCGACAAATGCTATGTTTGGACCGTCATGGCGAGGGCGATGCAAGTCCATTGCCAAAACGCCCACGTTTCATCTCCGAGATGTGATGAGGGCTTGATTTGGCGGCACTCGCCAAGCGATCTATTGTGGTGCCATGCAGCAAGGGAGATTTTGGACATGCTGATCAAGACCCTTCGCGGATGGGACATCCCTGAATCGCGGGTGACGCCGGAACATGTGTTCCTCAATCGGCGATCATTTATGGCGAGGGCCGCAGCTGGGGCGGCATTGCTGCCAATGGCGGGCCATGCCTTGGCGGCAGAAGATCCCTCGGCTGGCCTCTACCCGGCCAAGCCCAATCCGGCCTATGCCGATGCCGGGCGGGCGGTGACGGCGGAAACCTACAACACCACTTTCAACAATTACTACGAGTTCGGCTCCTCGAAGCGCATTGCCGAGGCGGCCGAAAAACTGCCGATCCGGCCGTGGGAAATCGTCATTGACGGCGAAGTTGAAAAGCCGATGACGCTCGGCATCGACGATCTGCTGAAGCAGGTGACGCTGGAAGAGCGGATCTATCGTCACCGCTGCGTCGAGGCGTGGTCAATGGTGGTGCCGTGGACCGGCTTCACGGTGAAGCGGCTGGTCGAAATTGCCAAGCCCAATGCCAACGCCAAATTCCTGCGTTTCGAGACCTTCAACAAGCCGGACGTGGCCTCAGGCCAGGCGCCGGGGCTCTTCACGTCTTATCCGTGGCCCTACATCGAAGGCATCACCATGACGGAAGCCATGAACGATTTGCCACTGATGGTGACGGGTGCCTATGGCAAGCCCTTGCCGAAAAGCATGGGAGCACCTTTGCGCCTGCACCAGCCGTGGAAATATGGCTTCAAGTCGATCAAGGGCATTGAGCGGGTGAACTTCACCGCCGAACGGCCGGTGAGTTTCTGGGAAACACTGGGGCCATCGGAATATGGCTTCTGGGCCAATGTGAACCCGGAAGTCCCGCATCCACGCTGGAGCCAGGCGACGGAACAGGTACTGGAAAGCGGTGAGCGGGTGCCGACCCTGCTCTACAATGGCTATGGCGAACAGGTCGCCTCGCTCTATGCCGGCATGGAGACGGAAAAGCTGTTCATGTAAGCAACGAACCAAGAAAAAGGCCGGTCACGGAGACCGGCCTTGAGTTTTCCGTGCCCTCTGCGAGGGCTTGCCTCACCGGCCTCTCAGGGGAAGAGGTGGGGAAGGATTAATACGCCAACTTGCAAGGGGAGGGAGCAACGCTGGCATCATCCCGCGTCGGTCACGCGGCGGCCCGAAGAATGCGTTTGAGTTGGCCTGAGGGCAAGATCGAGGTTTTCATGGGAGCCATGTTGGCGTTACATGTCATGTGCTTGGCGGTCGTCCAATAGCCATTTGCTCAGGCCGGCCGGCCGTTGTTGCTCTTGCTGCTTGCACTTCAATTTACATTTGACCTAATGTCCAACCTGAGGGGTCGTCTGCTGGATGAAAATCCAGGCAATAGCCGTGATCAGATGGGTCGTGGCCGTTGAGAATTTGTGGAGCAACGCGATGGCCACCCTCACCGTCAACCAGACGAAGAACTATGTTGGCACGATCTTGCCAACCGGAATCGACCTGATCGATTTCACCAATGTATTCTCGGCGGCGACAGCGACATTCTCGTCCACGCAGGCGGATGGTGCCCCGATCCAGCTCGATACCGCCATCGACGGCAGTTCCAATGCCAATCATATCGTGATCGGCGGCGGCAGCATCGATGTCAGTCAATGGAGCTTCAGCAACTGGTCGCTGACCTTTGATAGCGTAACCCTCAATGGTTCCGACTTGGAAGACACGCTCTTGGGATCGATCCATCGTGACACGTTGAACGGGCTACAGGGAAATGACGTGCTGACCGGCGGCAACGGTGCCGACACGTTGAACGGCGGTGCCGGCAACGATGTGATCGCCTATACGGCGTCCAGTCAGCTTACGACCGGTGAAGACATCAACGGCAACAGTGGGTCGAAAGACCGGATCAGGCTCGACGGCGGCATCACCTATGATTTCCGGACGGCGTCCGTCGCCTCGATCGAGATGCTCGAATTCAACGACGTCGCGGTTGCCAGGTTTGACGGCAATACGGTTGGCGCTGGCGCCATCAACCTGGTCAAGGGGCATGGGGACCTCGACTGGCTGGAGCTTTATGGCAACAGCATCGACCTGACCGGAGTGAGTTTCACCAACTGGAGCGACGGCAGCGACATTCTTCGCCTCACCGCCGAGCCGGGCGTCGCCAGCACGCTCATCGGATCTGGTCAAGCTGATATCATTGCCGGAAGCTCGGTTGCCGATACGCTGAGTGGCCGAACCAGCAATGACGATCTCTATGGTTTCGGCGGCGCCGATACGATGACTGGCGGCAGCGGCGACGACACGTTCTTCTATTCGGCGGGCGCCAATATCGTGACGGGCGAGAACGTCAGCGGCGGCAGCGGGCTCGATACCATTCAGCTGCAGTCAAACACCGGTTCTTACCTGTTTGGAATCATGACCATAACCGGCGTCGAAGTGCTGCGTTTCAGCAATCTCGGCAGCACTGTCAGCATCGACGGCGATCAGATCGGAAGCGGCGGCATTGTCTCGGTCGTTGGAGCAGGCGGTGACGATCAGCTTGTGGTTCATGGGTCGACCGATCTCTCCGGTGTCACGCTCAGCACTTGGAGTTTTGACGACAGCGTTTTCATCTTTGGTGGTAACCAAACTGATGACATCATCGTTGGATCGAGCGACGCCGATGAAATCGATGGCGATGGCGGCGACGATACGATCGAAGGCGGCGCGGGTTTCGATTCGCTGATTGGCGGAGCGGGCGATGATACCGTCAGCTACGCGGGGTCGGCGTTGGCCGTGAACGTCAATCTGCAAACGAACATGGTTTCGGGCGGCGATGCGGCAGGCGATATCATCTCGAGCTTTGTCAACGTCATCGGTGGCCAAGGTGATGACACACTGACCGGCAGCGATCTAGCCAACAGCATCGCAGGTGGGGCGGGCGACGACGTCATCATCGGCGGACTAGGTGCTGACAATCTGCAGGGTGGCGGTGGCGCCGACACGTTTATCTATCAAAGTGGCGACGAACTTGATGGCATCGAGACCATCAATGGTGGTGGTGGCGATGAAGATACCATCACCTTTGTAGTCAATGTGGACAACAGCTTCACATTCATCGATGCCAATGTGACGGGAATCGAGCGCCTGGTGTTCACGGCCAATGAACTCGTGGGTTTCAAAGCCGGGGTTCTGGGCTCGGGGCCGGGTCAGATTGACACGGTTGTCGGCTCAGCCAACAACAATGCCCTGACAATCATCGGGCCAAACACCGATTTGTCGGGAGTAACCTTCAGCAACTGGCTCGGCGTGTTCGGCGGCGATGTCGTGCGCATCATTGGTGATTTTGACGACGAAACGATCATCGGTTCCGACGTAACCGACGAGATCATTGGCCTCAGTGGGTCCGACACCATCGATGGCGGCGGTAGCGCCGATATCCTGCTGGGCAGCCTCGGGCAGGATTTCCTGACAGGTGGGGCCGGGGCCGATATCTTTGTCTATGAAGCCGTCAACGATTCCGCCACGGGAGGCAGCCGCGACCGCATCCTCGACTTCAATCAGGGCACCGACACCATCAGACTCTCAGACATGGACGCGAAAACCGGCGGCGGCGACAATGCCTTCGTCTTCATCGCTGAGTTGGATTTCAGCGATGGCCAAGCGGGGCGCCTGCGCTATTTCCACAACATCGCAGGGAACACCATCATCGAGGGCGAAGTGAACGGCGACGGCATTGCCGACTTCAGCATCCAGATCAATGGCCAGGTCAATCTGGCCGGAGCCGACTTCGAACTTTAAAGATGGGTCAAAGGAAAGCTGAGTTCGGGCTTGCTGATGTGAAACCGACTTAGAGTGAATTCCGGCCTGCTTGAATCGGCTCAAACAATTCGTCATTCTCCGCGTAGGCGGAGAAACCACTCTGTCCCCGCCGGAAGGTGGATGGTCCGCTTTCGCGGACCAAGACGAAGGGGCAGAGCACTATTTCAAGTTAAAGGTAATCGCTTTGGAATCTCCACTCGCGGGCCTTGGCAACGATGAAATCGTAGAACACCGTAACGCGCTTGGTGTCATCGAGTTCTTCCGGATAGTCGAACTTGCCATTCTTCACTCTTTTGCACCGAACTTGCGCAGCAGGTCCTTGACCTTGGGATCGTGGCTTACTTTGATGGGTGTGTCCCCGCGCTTGTCGGCGATATTTGGATCGGCGCCGTTCGAGAGAAGGAACTTCGCGACGTCGAGGCGGTTGTCCATCGCCGCCACCCATAGTATCGTCTCTCCGGTGCGGGTGTTGCGAAAATTTGCATCAACGCCGTTCGATACGAACAGCTTTACGATATCGAGGTGGCCGTTCATTGCCGCAATATACATGGCGATGTCGTGATATTCCGATTCTTCGGCAAGCGGATCGGCACCCTTTTTCAGCAGCAGTTTGGCGATTTCGGTTTGGCCATTCGATGCGGCAATCATCAAGGGAGTGCGGCCTTGCGAATCGCGGCCATCCACACTCGCACCTCGTTCAATCAGCAGGGTGGCCGCTGCCACTCCATTGACCCTTGCGGCAATGTGCAATGGATGGGCTCTCTTTAGACTCCCGACACCTTCCGCATTGACATTGGCTCCTCCGTCAACGAGCAGTTTTATGATTTCGGCGGACCCTCGTGCTACTGCGATGTGTAGCGGCGATCCCATATAAACATCGTTCTCGCTTATATCGGCACCCGCCGCAAGCGCGGCTTGCACACGCCCGGCATCATCGGCCTTTATTGCATCCAGCAACTCGGATGCCTTGGACGGACTCGTGCCCAACCAGCCGAAAACAAGGAGTAGAACCAACATGCGCGTGCAGACACGAGGATTTGCGGGCATTTTCGCCCCCTTCGTGAACATCGATTTTCATCGGACGATCAGACTACAATAAGTAACTATTACACAAATTGACGTTTGTTTCAACAAAGGCTTTGACAACCAGTAACATATACAATTGGGAACGATTCAATCGGGCGTTTTCAGAAACTCCACTCGCGCGCCTTCGCCACGATGAAATCGCGGAACACTGTCACGCGCTTGGTGTCTTTCAGTTCTTCCGGATAGACAAAGTAAGTGTCGAATTCCGGCGTCTCCACCGGAATGTCGATCTGCACCAGGCCTGAATCCTCCGGCACGATATAGTCAGCCAGCGACGCGATGCCCATGCCGGCCTGCACGGCGCGGCGCAACCCATAGGCGTTGTTGACGCGAAGAGCGACCGGGCGCGGATCGCTGTCGGCGCGGCCGACGTGTTCCAGCCAGTTGATGGGCGAGAGATAATTGGGCGTCTGGCCGAAGGTGAGGATCTTGTGCTTGTCGAGATCTTCGAGCGACTTCGGGATACCTTTCTTTTTCAGTTTTTCGGCTGATTCATAGATATGATGATGCACAGTGAAGTGTTTGCGCTGGATTAGATCGGGTTGGGTGGGACGGCGCAGCCTGATCGCTACGTCGGCCTCACGCATCGAGAGATCGAGTTCGCGGTCATCGAGCAGCAGGGTCACGGCGATCTGCGGATAGATTTCCGAGAATTCCTTGAGACGCGGCGTCAGCCACACACTCCCCAATCCCACCGTCGTGGTGATGCGAAGTTCGCCCGAGGGCTTTTCCTTTGAATCCATCAGGCGCGTTTGCGCGGCGGTGAGCTTGGTAAACACCTCATGCGCCGTGCGGTAGAGCATCTCGCCTTGTTCAGTGAGGATGAGGCCACGCGCATGGCGGTGAAACAGCGGCACGTTCAGCGCGTCTTCGAGCGCTGAGATCTGGCGGCTGACGGCGGATTGCGACAGGCCGAGCTCATGGCCCGCGTGGGTGAAGCTGCCGGCATCGGCCACGGCGTGGAAGATGCGGAGCTTGTCCCAGTCGATGACATTATTCAGCGGCATGGCGCACCTCCTGCCTGGTGTGCAACCAGCGTTCGGCTTCAAGTGCCGCCATGCAGCCCATGCCGGCGGCGGTCACGGCCTGGCGGTAAATATCGTCGGTCACGTCACCAGCGGCGAAAACACCCTCGATGGCGGTCTGCATCGAGCGCGGCTCGGTGATGAGATAGCCGCCTTGCTTGAACGGCAATTGGTCCTTGAACAGTTCGGTCGCCGGCGAGTGGCCGATGGCAATGAAGATGCCGTCGGCCGCCACATCCTCGATGGCCCCGGTCTTGACGTTCTTCAGCCGGGCGTGAGTGACGCCCTTGGGATTATCCGTACCCAGAACATCGGCGAGCGTTGTGTCCCACATCACCTTGATCTTGGGGTGGGCGAACAGGCGGTTCTGCAGGATGCGCTCGGCCTTGAACTCGTTGCGGCGGTGAACGACGATCACCTCGCTGGCAAAATTGGTGAGGAACAGGGCCTCCTCGACAGCGGTGTTGCCGCCGCCGACCACCACGACGCGCTTGTTGCGGTAGAAGAAGCCGTCGCACGTGGCGCAGGCCGAGACGCCAAAGCCGCGGAAGGCCTGTTCGGACGGCAGATCGAGCCACTTGGCCTGGGCACCGGTGCAGATGATCAGCGCGTCACACGTGTATTCCTGGCCACTATCGCCCTTCAGCCAGATCGGCTTGTCCTTCAAGCGGACCTCGGTGATAGTGTCAGAGACGATCTCGGTGCCGACATGCTCGGCCTGTGCCTGCATCTGTTCCATCAACCACGGGCCCTGGATCACGTCGGCGAAGCCCGGGTAATTCTCGACATCCGTGGTGATGGTGAGCTGGCCACCCGGCTGGATGCCCTGCACAAGAATCGGCTGCATCATGGCGCGGGCGGCATAGATGGCGGCAGTATATCCTGCGGGGCCGGATCCAAGAATCAGGACGCGGGCATGACGGGCGGACATGATCGACTCCGGGTTGCTATGAGAAATATACATAGCTCATTTCGGCCCGGCTGCAAGTCCACTACAAGCCGTTGTGAACAGCCCGCTTTTGTTCCGGGGCCTCGGAAACCGCTTCGGATTTCGCTGGCAGATGGCCGCGCAGCTTGTCGATGGCCAGTTCCGTTGTGGCATCCACAAACGACATGGGTTTGCCGAACAGGTAGCCCTGCAGGAAATCGCAACCCTCGGAGCGCAGCAATTGCGCCTGGGCCTCGGTCTCGACCCCCTCGGCCACCACATCCATCCCAAGGTCGCCTGCCAGCCGGATGATGGCGCGAATGATGGCGACATTGGCGGGCTTGGTCTCAAGCCCGGCGACGAAAGACCGGTCTATCTTGACTTTCGAGAAGGCGAAACGTTGCAGGTAACTCAGCGAACTGTAACCGGTACCGAAATCGTCGAGCGCCATCTTGACGCCCAGCTCGAGCAGCTTCTCCATCACCCGCGATGCCACGGCTTCGCTCGACATCAAAACGCTTTCCGTGAGTTCCAGTGTCAGGCGGCTGGCGTCCAGACCGGTGTCGCCCAAGGCGCGTTTCACCTGGTCGATGATGCCCGAGGAGCGGAACTGGCTGGGCGATACGTTGACGGCGACGGTCACGTGGGACGGCATGGTGGCGGCCTGGTGGCAGGCACGCCTGATGGCCCAATTGCCAAGCTCGGTCATCAGGCCCGCGTCCTCGGCGATGTCAATGAAGTGACTCGGCGGCAGGAAACCGCGTCGCGGGTGGTTCCAGCGCATCAACGCC
>JANLTS010000590.1:0-9560 GCA_031363045.1 Hyphomicrobiales bacterium | reverse complement strand
TGAATATGAAGGGCCGATTATCATTTCGGAACTCATTCGGGAACTGCAGCCGGGCGAAATTGCTGGCCGGCTGATCCTGATGCCGGCAAACAACGTTCATGCCGTCGTCGCCGGGCAGCGGACATCGCCAGTAGACGGCCTCAACTTCAACCGAACATTTCCGGGCGATACTGCGGGCTCAATTACACAGCAGATTGCGGCCTACATGGTCCAGGAGATTTTCCCCCGCGGCAATGCATTCATTGACCTGCATTCGGGCGGCTCTTCACTCGACATCCTGACGAGTGCGGTCATCGAACCCAGCAATGATCCGGTTCTCTTAGCGAAAAACATAGCTGCGGCGAAGGCCTTCGACGCACCCGTTACCATCGTTATTCCGAATCTGGGCGATCCGCGCACGGCGACGGCGAGCGCCTGCAGTTTCGGACTGACGACGATCGGTACCGAGTTGGGCGGCGGCGGAACGGTTTCACGCGAAGGCGTCAACATCTGCCGCCGCGGCGTCCGCAACGTGCTGGCTCACCTCGGAGTCATGGCGCCACTTCAGCCCGAGACGCCGCGCAGTGATCAGCACATCCTGCAAATGTCGACCTCGCGAGCCTATGTATATGCAACGATGGATGGGATTTTCGAATCCTTCCATGCGCTCGGCACCAAAGTCCAGGTTGGTGAACCGGCGGGCCGGATTCATTGCACCTGGGATCCCGCGCGGGAACCGGATATTCTTCACTATGGTGCTGATGGAATTCTCTATGCGCGCCGCCAGCCTGGCCGTGTACGGCCCGGTAACTGTTGTGCCGTGGTAGGTTCGCCCTATGCCGGCCGGGCATTGAGCTGAGCAGACCTCGCTACGTCCTCGTCAATCGCGTGTTGTCGCAATCGCCTCGATCTCGATGAGGAGGTCTTCGAAAGCAAATCCGGAAACGCGAAGCGATGTTACGGCGGGGCCGGGATTGCCGTAGAATTCACTCTGAATCAAGGCAATAAGGGCCCTCGTGCGCGCCACCTCTTCCCAGCCGCCTTCCGCCTGGTAGTAGATATAGAGCTTGGCCACGTCACTCTCATCGAGGCCTGCTTCCGCCAAGGTCCGGCGGATGAAATTGAAGACGTTGCGCGTCTGTGCGGCGATGTCGCCCTTGCCGACGGTCTTGGCGCGATTGTCGGCTGAGATCTGGCCGCCGATGAAAGCCAGTTTGCCAATCTTCCAGCCTTGCGTGAAATTGTTTCCAGGAATACTCCAGTCCCAATGGTTTGCCGGCTGCAGCCGTTGCTTTTCCTCGCCGAGAACGCCGATGCCCTCGACCTGAATCAGTTCGTTGGCGATCGGAAAGCCGGTGATGCGCAGTCCTGCACCTGCCGCCGACGGCGATGACATGTGGCGGCGGCGGACATTGGTCATCTTTTCCCAGTATTGCGTGACTTCGGGACCATCGCCAAAGAAGCGGAAGTAGGTGTTTTGGCGCATCAGACTGTTGCGGTCGCCGCCGCCTGCGGCGAGCATCGTGTTGAGATTGCGAAATGCCTCCTCGGTCTGCGCCTCGATATCACCATGGCCGATGACGTTACCTTCGCTGTCGAGCGAGCGCTGGCCACCGATGAAGATCATGTCGCCAACCTTCCAACCCTGCGAAAAGCTGCTCCCATTCTTCCAGTTCCAGTGGCCTGCAGGCATCAGCCGTTCTTTCCGGCCGCCGATGACAACCCAGGCATCAATCATCAGCAGGGCGCCGGGTATATCGAGGCCGGCGCGCACTTCCGTGGTGGTTGGGCCGGGTACTGAAAAGTATTTGGAGCGCACTTGGTCGAGATCGCGGATGTCCTGCGCGACGGCGGCAGAATCACCGTCGCTCGCCAGATAGACATTGTGCTTGACGACATCTGCGAGGGTGGCGCCGGCCACGGAAAGCAGGCCCTTGAGGGTGTCGAGGATGCTGCGGGCCTGGCTCGTCATGTCGGTTCCGGCAAGCTTGCCTCCGGCATCCACTGGCAGGATTCCACCGATAAAGAGCAGGCCGCCGGCGCGCACCGCCTGGGTCGCGCCGTTGCGGCCCTGTGCGTCTTCGCGAGTGAATGCGATAAGTTCTTGTTTCAAAATCTGGCCCCTTGCGTTGGCGCCGCAACTCCTGCCGACGCTGATGTCGTTCAAATCTAACAGCGTGCCGCAGGTGACTGCACAATCGCGCTATCCAGACTCCTCGCTTACTGGTAAGTCAGTTTCGTGTCAATCACACATGCCTCTGTTCAGCAGGAAGATGCTCATGGCGCGAAACAAACTGCGGATAGCCCTTGCCGGCGCGGGATCATTCGGCCGCGAACATTTGAAAGAATTATCGGCGATGGACGGGATCGAAGTGGTCGGCGTGGCCGACACCAACATGGCAGCGGCGCAGGCAGCAGCCACCCGCTACGGTGCCGCATGCGCCGAAAGCGATGCGGTACAGATGATCGAGCGATTGCGGCCCGATGGCTTCGTGATCGCCACGCCGGGGCACAGTCACGTCGCGCTGGCCATCGCGGCGCTTCGCCTCGATATTCCGGTACTTCTCGAAAAGCCGGTCGGACTTTGCGCCGCCGATGCCGAGGTGCTAATTTCGGCGGAACGGAAAAGCGCCGCGTTTGTCTTGCCCGGACACATCTTGCGGTTCTCCAGGGCCTATGGCGAGGTTGCCGGCATCGTTCGGGCAGGAGAGATCGGTCCGGTGCTCTCGGTCAGCATGCGCAACCACCGCGATGAGACACATGCCATCCGTTATCCCGAAATCGACCCGGTGTTGATGACGATGGTGCACGACATCGACCAGGCGCTATGGATCACCGGCGCATCCCTGGCCTCGGTCCTGGCGCTCCGCCGTCCAAAAAACACGGCACGGTCCGAAACGCTGATCACCGGAACCGACACCAGCGGTTGCATGTGGCATATCTCGAATGCGTGGACGTTTCCGACTCTCGAGGCTCCTGCCGACCGCATCGAGGTGGTCGGAGAGCAAGGGGCCGTCGAGATGGAGCTCGGCCGGTACATCCGGGTATTCGGGGGTAAGTTTCGCGAAATCGAATTGCCACAGGCAGCAGAGGACAACATGCTGCGATCCGAACTCACCTACTTCACATCGTGTATCTCGGACAACCGGAAGCCCGAGGTCGTGACGCTGGAGGATGCGCGCCTGGGCCTTGTGGCGGTGGACGCAATTATGGAATCGTTGCGCATCGGCGCCGTGGTTCGGCCATGATGCTGGCCGATGCGCACCTGCATTTCTTCCGGAATGGCTTTCCCGGCCTCTATGGTGAGAGTCTGCTGCGGCCTGAGATCGAGGTGTACGAGAACCTGCGCAAGGCACACGGAATAGCGGCGGGGCTTGTCGTTGGCTATGAGGGCGAAGGGATAGACCCCGGCAACAATGCCTACATCCGTGCACTTACGGCCGAGCGCCCGTGGATGCACACGGTGGCCTATGCCGACGCCCACTCGGCACCCACGGCTGACGTGGTCACGGCGATTCTCGAAAGCGGGCACGCTGGCGTCGCCCTTTACGTCACAGATGCGGCGAAGGGTGCCGCCGCGGCTGCATGGCCGGCATCCGCCTGGAACGTCTTGCATCAGGCGCGCGCTTTGGTCTCGCTCAATGCCACGCCGGAATGCTTGGCCGTGATTGCGCCGGCCATCGAGAATTTCTCAGGCTGCACGTTTCTAATTTCGCACATGGGGCTTCCGGGCAGTTACCGCCAGCCCCTTGCCATGGCGGACGCCGAAGCACGTTTGGCACCCCTGCTTCGGCTCGCCACGCTTGCGAACGTGATGGTGAAGATTTCTGCACCCTACGCGATCAGCGATCCGGCCTTTTCTTATCCACATGTGGCGGCCGAACCGTTTCTGGACCTCATTCTCAACCGTTTTGGCGTGGAACGCTGTCTCTGGGGCTCCGACTTTAGCCCATCGCTCGATCATGTGTCCTTCGCGCAGACGATCTCATATCCATGGCTTGAACGGCTCGGAGATGCTGACCGAGCAAGCGTGATGGGGGGAAATCTTCTGCGGCTATTGGACAGCGCCAAGAAATAGCGGGACGGACCATTTGCCATTCGCGTCCCAGTTCGCGTGGACCAGCACTATGCAGCTTCATCGTTGATGGCCTCAGTCGCGCGCGCCGTCTCCGGCCCATATGGTAGCTGCCTCAGGCGGCCACGAGAGTTTCACTTCCATGCCAATCGTCAGGCCTCGGGCATCGGCATCGCGCAACTCGGCCCAGATGGTGGTGTTCGCAGGGGTGACTGAGCCTACACGCACGATACTGCCAAGATAGATGATCTCGACGACCCGGCCGCTTATCAATGCACTATCGTCGGCACGCGGCTCTGCCAAACCGATACGGATGGATTCAGGACGTACCGAGAGGATTCCCGCCACGCCGGTGGCAAGGTCCGACGCCGACTCGCCGGTTGCCCTTTTTCCATTGCCGACATCGAGCGTGGTTACCCCATTCACGCTGCTCAACACGATACCTCTGAGAAAATTGGTCTGGCCTATAAAGTCGGAGACATACATGGACGATGGCCGCGTGTAAATTTCGCGTGGCGTGCCGAACTGAACGATGCGGCCCTGGTTCATGATTGCGATCCGGTCGGACATGGCCAGGGCTTCGGTCTGGTCATGCGTGACAAAGATGAAGGTGGCGCCGAGACCGCGCTGAATGGCGCGCAGCTCCAGTTGCATCTGCTGGCGGAGCTTGAGGTCGAGAGCCGACAGCGGCTCGTCGAGAAGGAGAACCTTTGGCTCGGCGGCAAGTGCACGGGCGAGCGCCACGCGCTGCATCTGACCGCCGCTGAGTTCCGCGGCATTGCGCTGGCCCAGTCCCTCCATGCGCACCAGCGCCAGCATCTCGGCTACACGCTCGGCGATGCGCGGCCCCGGCCACCGTCGTAGTTTCAGACTGTAGCCGATGTTGTCGAACACGTTCATGTGCGGAAAAAGGGCGCCGCGCTGAAACACCAGGTTGGTCGGGCGCAAGTGCGGCGGCAGGGACGTGACATCATCGCCGTGAATGATCACCTTGCCGTGTGACGAAGACTCGAAACCCGCCACGATGCGAAGCAGAGTCGACTTGCCGCAGCCGCTGGCGCCGAGCAGCGACACAAACTCGTTGTCTTGCACCTGGAGATTGATTTGATCAAGCGCCGCCACGTTACCGAACGTCTTGCTGACATCGACAATGTCGACTGCGGCTGTCACTGCGCAACCCTCCGGCCGAAACGATTGGATGCAAAAACCAGGCACACAAGAACTGCGAGGAGCATCGTGGCGATGGCATTTATCGCGGGATCGATGCCCCGCCGCATAAGTCCCCAAACCAGAACCGGCACCGTCTGCTGATTTCCGGCGGTGAACCAGGTCACCACGAATTCATCCAGCGAAAGGGCCGAGGCAAGGAGCGCCGCACCGATGACAGATTGCCGGATCAGCGGGAGTGTAACGTCGAGAAAGGCCCGGAATGGCGTGGCGCCGAGGTCGCGCGCCGCCTCGATGATGGCGAAGTCGAAGTTTTCGAGCTGGGCGTTCATGGTCAGAATAACGAAGGGCAGGCAAACCAGGACGTGGCCCACGGCGGCATTCAGCAGACCTTGGCGGAACCCGATCGCCTGGAAGATCACGGCAAGCGAGATTCCGATGACCAGAAGCGGCACCACGGCGGGAAGAAGACCGGCGCCCAGCAACAGCTGGCGGTTGCGTGGACTTTTTAGCCGGGCCACGCCGAATGCGAACGCAGTCCCCAGCACACTGGCGACCAGCGCCGACACCGCGGCGAGGATCATACTGTTCCAAAGTGCCCCGACAATCAGCGGATTGGACAACGCGCTCGTATACCAGCGCAACGACAGGCCTTCGATCGGCAGGCCAAGCCGCGGCGACGTCGTGAAAGAGAAGAGCACGATTACCAAGATCGGCGCATAGAGATAGAGCAGCACGAGCAGGACGAAACCTCGCGCCATCAGGTGATTTGCGCGCATTACCAAACCGCGACCCGGCGCAATAAAGCGACGCCGGAAAAATAGATCGCGAGCACCGCAACGATCGTCACGAAAGCCAGTGCGGCACCGAGCGGCCAGTTCGAACCGACACCGCGAAACTGATCGGCGATGACGTTGCCGATCATCAGGCTTTGCGCCCCGCCGACAAGTGCTGGCGTGACAAAATCGCCGGCGGCAAGAAAAAATGTAAAGGCGAAACCGGCGCGCACGCCGGGCAGCACCATCGGCAGGAGAATGGTACGGATGAGGTGGCAGCCGCTGGAGCCCAGATCTCGGGCCGCCTCGACATGATCGCGCGATACGTTGCACATCGCGGAATAAATTGGCAACACCGCCAGCGGCAACAACAGGCCGGTGAGAGTAACCACGACGGCGAAATGGCTGTAGATCAGGAACGCCAGGGGTTGTTCGGTGAGGCCGAGCCACTGCAGCATGGCGTTCAGCAGGCCCTGCTTTCCGAGGATCGTGCGCCAGGCGTAAATCCGCACGAGATAGCCGCTGAACAATGACAGGAGGATGAGCTGCAGTATCAGCCTGGCCCGTCGCTCGAAGACAAACCGCATCATGTATGCCAGGATGAATGCTGAAGGCACGACGATGCAGGCGGTGATCAGGCCGAGGACGATGGTTCTGAGAATGAGGCGGCGATACAGATCGGATGTCGCGACTTTGGCATAGTTCGAAAGCGTGAAATCGGGGATCATGGCGAAACCTTCGACTCGCCAGAAACTGAGGATAAAAAGACACACCATCGGTAGCGCGAAGGAGACCGCATAGAATGCGGCAGCGGGCGATGTCATCCGAAGTGCCGCCGCGCTCCCGCCTTGGATAAGTCCAATGCGAAATGACTTGTGCTTCACCAGCTTGGCTATCACCGATGCCTACGGCTCTTGGAAGCTTTGAAGGTTTGCCAAGCTTCGACCCAGGCCGAAGCCGCGACGATATCGCCGTCGGCAATTTGCGGTGGGACAACAGTCTGGGTACCGAGAATGCCACCGCCAGGCTGCCGGACAGTATCGTAGTCGTACAACGCCTTGGCTGTCGGGGTCAGCAGGTCATAGGCCTTTTCCACCGAAGCACCAGAGCCCAGTTCCATGGCGAGAGCCGCATTGGATTCGGCCGAAGTCATGAAGTCGAGATAGGCATAGGCGTTATTGGCGTTAGGCGCATCCACGGCAAGCGCATAGGAATCCGACCAGTGAAATGTGCCGTCGTCGGCCGGTGTGCCGAGTACCAATGTGACGCCCTTTTCTTTGGCAATAATCGTCTGATAGGCCCAACCGCCTAGCCCCATCGAGCCATCGCCGCGGATGAGGACATCCGCCATGTCGCCCAGCGAAGCGCCGATGGTCACGACATTGGGCTTGATGGTAAGCAACGCGGCAAGCGACTTTGCCAGTTGATCGGCCGTGAGCCTGCTCGGATCCTTGATCCCGAGCGACTTGGCGAACAGCCAGATGTTGCCAAAGGGATCGTCGAGCAGCACGAGTTCACCCTTGTACTTCGGGTCGGCGAAATCGGTGTATTTGGCCGGCAGTTCCGTCCACTTCTTGGGATCGTAGATGCACGGCTCATCGCCCCAGATGATCGGCAGGCCATAGGTCTTGCCGTCCTTGACCAGCCAGGGTGCGTCCTTGAACGCCCTAAAGAGGCCTGCCGCATTGGGGATGCGGTTCAAATCGAGGGCCTGGAAAAGCTCGGTCCTGGAATCGATGATAGAACGCTGGAAGTCCTTGTTCATGGTGAGGACGTCCATCGAGCCGCGGCCACCAGTGTTGAACCGGGTAAGGGTTTCGTCGGCAGCGCCGGCAAACGTGGCATTAAGCTGGATGTTGTTTTTTTCCAAGAATAACTTGGCCACATTCTGTCCCTGCTCGCCATCATAACCAAAGAAGTTCAGCGGGCCGCCAAGGTCCTGGGCGTTTGCCGTGCCGCTCGCGAATGGTACGGCACCCAGAACACTCACCGTGGCCATGCCGGCCGCGCCATGGAGAAAACTGCGGCGGTCGGTCTTTCGGTTCAACCGACGGTCCAAGAGACTCTTCACAAACGTTTTCATGGGGTTCTCTCCATTGCCAAAAGGATGAAAAAAGATCGGAACGAGGCTTATTCTTGCCGGCACGACCAACCGGAATGTATTGGTTGGAAATCGGGATACGATGTGCTAACTTACATGCAAGTCAGTATCACCCTGTATAACCTGTTTCAACGGGAGTAACATGGCTGGCGGCTTTGTCCGGGTTCGTCCGGCTTGTGCGTCAGCCTTCACCGTCCGGAGTGCCATGCCTCAGCCCTCACGCACCAGTTTCGATATCCCCGATGACGTGGCCTATCTCAATTGCGCTTATCTCTCGCCGCTGCCGAAGGCCGTAACCGAAGCCGGGCAACGCGCGGTGCTGCGCAAGGCCAGGCCGTGGGAAATTTTGTATAAGGACTTCTTCGAGGAGGTCGCGGCGTTGCGGGCCGCCTTTGCCGGCCTCATTGGCGCCGAGGCCGACGACATAGCGATCGTAAGCTCATCGGCTTATGGAATTTCGACAGCGGCAGCAAACCTCGAATTGGCGCCCGGTGATAATATCGTCGTTGCGGCTTCCGAACACGCCTCGACTTTTCACAGATGGCGGATTGCAACTGATCGCCACCAGGCTGAATTGCGCCAGGCCAGCCCTGCGGCGGAGGAGTCCTGGGGCGAGGCGATCGCCGGGCAGATCGACCGCCGAACCCGGGCGGTATCCGTCCCGCATGTCCACTGGAGCGACGGCGCGCTGTTCGACCTCGACATGATAAGCCAACGGGCGCGTGCGGTTGGAGCGGAACTGATCATAGATGGCACCCAGTCTATCGGCGCCCTGCCCTTGCGCGTAGACGATTTTCAGCCGGACTACATCGTCTGCTCCGCGTACAAATGGCTCCTTTGCCCCTATGGTTTTGCATTCCTTTATGCCGCCCCGAAACGCCAAGGCGGCTTGCCCTTCGAGGAGCATTACTTCAACCGCCTGGGAGCCGAAGATCACGAAGGCAAGCTGCAGCATCTCACCGGCTACGCCCGCGGCGCGCGGCGCTTCGAAACCGCCGAGCGTGCCAATTTCATCACGGTGCCCATGTCGATCATAGCGCTAGAAATGCTCGAGCGCTGGTCGGTGGCAGAAATTCAACGGCTGATTACTCCAATATCCGAGGCCATTGTTGCCGGAGCCTCCCGACTCGGATATCGAGCTGCAGAGGTTAGTATGAGATCTCCACATCTCTTTGGTCTTCGCCGGGAAAATGGACTGCCCGCCGGCCTGGCCGGGAGATTGCGGGCTGACAGTGTGTTTGTTTCGATCCGCGGTGACGCCATTCGAGTTAGTCCACATGTTTTCAACACAGAGGCTGATGCTGACCGTTTTATCAAATCGCTCGATGCTGCCGGCAGGAATTGAGCCATTCTTCGGCGCAACAGAGGACTATCGCATCTCGGCGGGCTGTGGATCAGATGATCAAACCGTCTGTGAAGCGCATTGCTCTGCAACGTCATTTGAGAAGTTCGGCAGCCGGGA